>NZ_JBSGZO010000078.1:0-24895 GCF_053611045.1 Streptomyces sp. NPDC054841
GTACGGGCGCGCGCCCTGAGAGACCTGAGCCCTGCCCCGGCGTCTGTCCGGGTCTGTCTGAATCAGGCCCTACGACATCAGCGCTTCGCCACGAAGACGTGCGAGGCCACATCCGCATCGAGCTCCGCGGCCTCACCGCTGCTGCCCACGAGCACCCCGCCGGCCGACTCCGTCACGCTCACCACGGAGCCCGGCTGCACACCCGCGCGCCGCAGCGTGTACATCAACTGGGCGTCCGTCTGGATGGGCTCGCCGATCCGGCGGACCACCACCGTCTTGCCCTCCGTGCCCGCGTCGAGGTCGGCCAGGCTGACCATGCCGTCGTCCAGGAAGGGATCGGCCTCCGCCTTCTCACCCAGCTCCTCGAGCCCCGGGATCGGATTCCCGTACGGCGACTCGGTCGGGTGACGCAGCAGCTCCAGCACACGCCGCTCGACCGCCTCGCTCATCACGTGCTCCCAGCGGCACGCCTCGGCGTGGACCTGCTCCCACTCCAGGCCGATGACATCGACGAGCAGGCACTCGGCGAGCCGGTGCTTGCGCATCACGCGCGTCGCCAGCCGACGGCCCTCGTCGGTCAGCTCCAGGTGCCGGTCACCCGCGACCATGACCAGACCGTCGCGCTCCATCCGCGCCACGGTCTGGCTGACCGTCGGACCGCTCTGATCGAGCCGCTCCGCGATCCGGGCGCGCATGGGGACCACGCCTTCCTCTTCGAGCTCGAGGATGGTGCGGAGATACATCTCCGTGGTGTCGATAAGTCCGGACATACGTGCCCCTCGATGCTGTGACATGGAAACGAGTCGTGCGCTGGCCCTGACTCAATTCTGACGCATCGCACCGACAACCGGGCCATGCCCGCGTCAAGCCCGTATTGACAGAGCAATGGTCCAGACCGCAACGTGATCCGCGACACAACGAGAAGGGGCCACCGCAATGGGCGAGAGCAAACTGGCCGGTCAGTTCTTCGACGCCGCGATCGGCCTGCTGGAGCGGGTAGGTGAGGAGGAAGCGGCGAACATCGCCGCGGCCGGCAACGCCATCGCCGACACGGTCGCCGCGGGCGGCCGGCTCTTCGCGTTCGGAGCGGGCCACTCCTCGCTCGCCGCCCAGGACGTCGTCTACCGGGCGGGCGGACTGGCCCTGATGAACCTGCTGGCCGTCCCCGGCGTCGTCGGCGTCGACGTCATGCCCGCCACCCTCGGATCGGCGCTGGAGCGCGTCGACGGTCTCGCGGGCGCCGTCCTCGACTCCAGCCCGGTCAGGGCCGGTGACGTACTGATCATCGTCTCCCTCTCCGGCCGCAACGCCCTGCCCGTCGAGATGGCCATAAACGCGCGCGCACTCGGCCTGAAGGTCATCGGCGTGACGTCGGTGGCGTACGCGACGGAGACCCGGTCCCGGCATGTCTCCGGCAGCTACCTCAAGGACCACTGCGACATCGTCCTCGACTCCAAGATCGCGGTGGGCGACGCCGAGCTGACCGCCGAGGGCATCGAGGCACCCTTCGCACCCGCGTCGACGGTCGTCACCAGCGCGTTGATGCAGGCGACGATGGCGGCCGCCGCGGGCGAGCTGGTCGAACGCGGCATCGAACCGCCGCTGCTGCGGTCCGGCAACGTCGACGGCGGTCATGAGTGGAACGGGCGCGTGATGGAGGAGTACGCGGACCGGATCTTCTACCGTCGCTGAGCCGGATCCACCGCCGCCGAACCGGGACTTCCACCGCCGCCGAGCTGCCGCGCCAGGTCACCCACGCCGCCGAACACGTGCGTGCTGCCGCGCCTCGTCAGGCGTTCGGCTCGGTGACGAGCGCCCGCAGCCACGGCTCGGCGAACGCGGGCTCCGCGGCCATCAGCAGCCGCGAGGACTCTCCGGAGCACGAGGGCCTTCCGGACCCACGAGGGCTTTCCGGAATCACGAGGGCCGGAACCGGCGAGTGGGCTACTCCCCCCGCGCCCCGGCCAGATCCAGCGCCGCCGCCACCCGCATGGCGACACTCTCCACGTACTCCGCGTCCGGGCGCTCGAACGCGGGCCGGTTCGCAGCCCGCAGGAACGTCAGCACGCCCAGCGTGCGCCCACGGCTCCGCAGAACCGTGCACAGCGCGTGGACCGCGTCACGGGGCCACTGGCGCTCCGCCGCCCACGCCTCCGCTCCCCCGGCGCCACCGCCCGCACTCGCCCGGACCGAGCCGATACGGTCCATCGCCTGCAGCGCCGGATGGCCCTGCGGATACCGCAGCGGGATCCCGGCCCCCGCGACCCGCGCCACCGGCCCCGGCGCCCCGGAGGGCGTCGCAGCGGTCCGCACCAGCCGCTCCCCCCGCTCCGACACCACATCGACCAGCGCATGGTCCGCGAAACCGGCCAGCGCGAAGTCCACCTGCGCCGTCGCCGCCTCCATCGGGTCCTCGCACTCCGCCGCGGCCCGCGCGGCCCGGTGCAGCTGACTGAACCGGAACCGCAGCCGGTCCGCCTCCTGCTCCGCGAGCTTCGCCTCCGTCACGTCCTGGAACAGCCAGCCCACACCCAGCGGCACCGGCTCCTCCGCCAGCGGCGACGCCAGCCGAAGGAACCCGCTGCGCCAGCAACGCCTGCGCTCGCCCTCGTCCGTCCGCACCGTCACCCACAGCTCGGCGAGCGCCCCCGGCGCACCATCGGCGAGCACATGGTGCAGCGCGCCCTCCAGCTCCTCCACGCCCTGCACGATCAGCTCTCCGAGCGGCCGGCCCAGAGGCGTCGTACGCCCGGAGCCCAGCATCCGTGCGGCATGCCCGTTGACAACGGTCGGCCGCAGATCCACGTCCACCAGCACGACACCCCAAGACGCGTCCTCGAACAGCGCCTCGCTCAGCGCGATCGACCGCTCCAGATCGATCTGCGCATGCACCTCGCTGAACGCGCAGTACACCCCGGCGGGCTTTCCGTCCGCCCCGCGCACCCCCGCCGACTGCGTCCGTACGAGCACCCGCCCGCCGTCCTTGCGCAGCAGCGCGAACTCGTGAACCTGCCGCCCCGGGGCTTGCATCGCGGCCATCAACCGCCCCTGCACCTCGTCCGCGTCCGCGGTCCGCACCGCCCACCCCGCGAACCCGCGCCGCCCGACGGCCTCCTCCGGAGACCAGC
The DNA here is from genome assembly GCF_053611045.1 of Streptomyces sp. NPDC054841. Lineage (NCBI taxonomy): Bacteria > Bacillati > Actinomycetota > Actinomycetes > Kitasatosporales > Streptomycetaceae > Streptomyces > Streptomyces sp. NPDC054841. Next base: position 3,129 of record NZ_JBSGZO010000078.1, read on the forward strand.
CGAGAATCCGCTCGGCCTCCCGGTTCCAATGCGTGATCACACCGTCCGCGTCGAAGGCGCACAGCGCCGCGTCCATCCCGTCCAGCAGCGCGGCAAGCAGGTCCGACCCGGGCCCGTCCCGCTCCGGCTCGTCCGGACCCAGCGCGCTCGTGGTCTCACTCCTGGAAGCACTCATCCTGGCACCCCCTGCAGGACGTGTCCTTGTCCGCCGGTGCCGCACCGCCCGCGGCACCCCCGATCATTCAACTGGAACGTGACGCAGGACACAGGAATTTCCCAGAAATCGTTGCCCTCTGAATCTCAGCGCCACCCATGGGCCGGGAGGCTACGCGTTCAAGCTGACCTTTGACGCGATACCACCCACATCGGGCGCGCGTTCGAGGTTTCGCCGCGTATCACACATATGTACGTCGATGCGGCGTTCATAGGCTGCGCCTGCGTCGATGCAGCTAGCTTCGCGTAGGCCGCCACAACGAAAGGAGATCACTCGCTCCCGCTCCCCCTCACCGGGCGAGCCGAGTGAACAGCCCCAGTCATCACGATCAGCCGATCAGAGGAGGTGCCCTTCGATGACTACGTTTCCCGCAGGCGAGCAGACCCACCAGGCTGTGCTTCCTCAGCAGCCTGCTCTGGAATCCGTGGGAACAGACACCCCTGGGAGCAGGGACGAAACGGCTCACGGACACCTCGCCACCGCGCGAGGCACCGGCGGGGAACCTGGGCGAGGGGAGACCGGCGGCAACAGCACCGAGCCCCGTCGGCGTCACGCCATACAGGCAGAGACCGGGGACGGTGACGTCCCCAAGCAAGGCGCAGGCAGAGTCTTCGTACTCGACAGAAACGGGCGGGCTCTCATGCCCTGCCACCCGGCCCGCGCACGTGAACTCCTCACCAAAGGTCGTGCCGTCGTCGCACGACACGCACCCTTCACGATCCGCATCAAGGACCGCACACGCGCCGCATCAAAGGTTGACGGCGTCCAGTTGCGGATCGACCCGGGCTCCAAAGGCACTGGCATGGTCCTCACCGATGCGAGGAAGGAAGCCACTCCGGACGGTACGACCTTGACCGTACGGCGCGGGCTGATCTCCCTCGAGCTCCAGCACCGAGGCGACCAGATCCACCGCGCCATGGGACAACGAGCCGGATACCGCCGCAGGCGGAGATCGGCCAACTGCCGCTACCGCGCACAAAGGTCCGCCAACCGCACCCGCCCGCAAGGCTGGCTGGCCCCGTCGCTCCGGCATCGGGTCGACTCCACCCTGTCGACCGCCCGTCGCCTCTGCCAGTACGCACCCGTCACCGAGATCCACATCGAGCGCGTCGCTTTCGACACCCACGCCATGAGCGCGGGCAGAAGCCTCACCGCAGCCGAGTACCAGAACGGCACCCTGGCAGGGACGGAGATCCGCGAGTACCTGCTCGCGAAATGGGGACGACCTGCGCCTACTGCGGGGCCACCCGCGTACCACTCAACATCGAGCACATCCGGCCCCGCAGCCATGGCGGCTCCAACCGCATATCGAATCTCACCCTTGCCTGCGTCCCCTGCAACGAGGCCAAGGGCTCGACTCCCATCAAGGAATTCCTGGCGGACGACCCAGCACGCCTCGCTGCGATCCGCCGACAGGCCAAGACACCCCTCCACGACGCCGCCGCCATGAATGCGACCCGCTGGCAGCTCACGGACACCCTCAAGACCCTCGGGAGACCCGTACACGCGTGGTCGGGCGGGCGGACGAAGTGGAACCGCACCGCCATGGGCCTCAGCAAGACGCACACCCTCGATGCCCTCTCCCTGGGCGACTTGGACCACGAGAACGGGGACACCATCGTCCGCGTCCCCCGGCAGGTCTGCGTTGTGAAGGCGACCGGGCGTGGTTCATACGCACGCACCACGCCCGACCGGTACGGCTTCCCCCGCCTCCGTCGACCGCGCCGTAAGCGGCACTACGGATTCGCCACCGGCGATCTCGTCCGCGCCACAGTGCCCACGGGCAGGTGGGCGGGCACGTGGACCGGGAGGATCTCCGTCCGGGCGACCGGGCAGCACAGCCTTACGACACCGGCGGGGCGCTTCAACGTGTCCTATGTGAACCTGCGGCTGCTCCAGCGGGGAGACGGCTACTCGTACGCCTGCCGGCAAGAGGTCACAAAAATGGGTTGAGCTCGCCCGTTGAGGTTCCTAGTGTGTGGGCCATCGGGAAAGGAGGTGATTCGGAAGATGATTTCATTCCGGACGCGAGAGGTGGCTGCGGGCTAGCGGCCCGTCGTCGCACTCTGTGCACCTCGGCAGGGCGCCTGCCGAAATCCAAGCAGTCACCGACCCGCGGGCTCGCCGGTACGTCCGGCCGGCCTCCTCTTCGGAGGAGACCAGAGCCCGCGGGTTCCTGCGTTTCCGGGGGCTTCCCGGGTACTTCCCGGGCGCTTCCCCTGCACTTCCCGCGCCGCGGACAGCCGGGCCGCGACCTCGGAGCAAGCGTCAGGGTGAGAGCCGCTCCACGCGCCACCCGGCGGGCGCCTCGGTCGTACGTACGTACCGCAGCCGGTCGTGCAGCCGGTTCTCGTGGCCCTGCCAGAACTCGACCGTCTCCGGCGTGACCCGGTAGCCGCCCCACTCCGGCGGGACCGGGACCTGTTCGCCGGCCGGGTAGCGGGCCCAGAGTTCCTCGTAGGCGCGCAGGAGGTGTGCGCGGGAGGGGATGACGGAGGACTGGGCGCTGGCCCAGGCGCCGAGCTGGGAGCCGTGCGGGCGGGTGCGGAAGTAGGCGGCGGTTTCGTCGCGGCCGACGCGGGTCGCCGTGCCGGTGACGATGACCTGGCGGGCCAGCTGGTGCCAGGGGAAGAGGAGCGAGACGTACGGGTTGGCGTCGAGTTCGCGGCCCTTGCGCGAGGTGTAGTTCGTGTAGAAGACGAAGCCCCGGTCGTCGAAGTGCTTGAGCAGCACGGTGCGGGCCGAAGGGCGGCCTTCGGGGGTGGCCGTGGAGACGATCATGGCGTTCGGCTCGTGGAGGTGGCCGGCCGCGGCGTCTTTGAACCAGTGGACGAACTGTTCCATCGGCTCGGCGGGGAGGTCCGCCTCGGAGAGGGGCGTCGAGCGGTACTGCTCGCGCATGGCGGCGGGGTCGAGGGCGTCGGTCACGGGGGCCATCCTGCCCTAGGCCCTGTCCGGGCCTGGGGCCGGTCGTTTGGATCATGCCGGATCAGCGAGCGGGGTCCTGCCGGGCCCGTCCTCGGGACACGTCCGCAGGACGCCTCGTGGCGGCCGAGTCTGCCCGGCACCGAGTGCCGCTAACCCTTCGCGACCGGAACGGCGCAGTGTGCCGGATGTCACGCTTCCCCGCACCAGTGGAACCCGCCAAAATCATGCGCTGGGCCGCTGTGCCCTCCCTACGACGCGGACGGGGTGACTACCCGCCGCACGGGGCATCACCGGGGTGACCGATTCGGCACAACCGATCAGGTCCGACCACCGGGACGACCCGACCGAACTCACGAGGAGCCGCCTGATGTCCGACTTCGTACCCGGACTCGAAGGAGTCGTCGCGTTCGAGACGGAGATCGCCGAACCCGACAAGGAGGGCGGCGCGCTCCGCTACCGAGGCGTCGACATCGAGGATCTCGTCGGTCACGTCTCGTTCGGAAATGTGTGGGGGCTGCTGGTCGACGGGGCGTTCAACCCCGGTCTGCCCGCCGCCGAGCCGTTCCCGATCCCGGTGCACTCCGGCGACATCCGCGTCGACGTCCAGTCGGCACTGGCGATGCTCGCTCCCGTCTGGGGCCTCAGGCCGCTCCTCGACATCGACGAGGCACAGGCGCGCGACGATCTCGCCCGGGCCGCGGTGATGGCGCTGTCGTACGTGGCACAGAGTGCTCGTGGGCAGGGTCTGCCGATGGTGCCGCAGCGGGAGATCGACAAGGCGCAGTCGGTCGTCGAGCGGTTCATGATCCGCTGGCGCGGTGAGCCGGACCCGAAGCACGTCAAGGCCGTCGACGCGTACTGGACGTCGGCCGCCGAGCACGGCATGAACGCCTCGACGTTCACGGCCCGCGTGATCGCCTCGACCGGCGCCGACGTCGCGGCCGCCCTGTCGGGCGCGGTCGGCGCCATGTCCGGTCCGCTGCACGGCGGCGCGCCCTCCCGGGTCCTCGGCATGATCGAGGAGATCGAGCGGACGGGCGACGCGACGGCCTACGTGAAGCGGGCCCTGGACAACGGCGAGCGGCTGATGGGCTTCGGCCACCGTGTGTACCGGGCCGAGGACCCGCGCGCCCGCGTGCTGCGGCGCACGGCGAAGGAGCTGGGCGCGCCGCGCTTCGAGATCGCGGAGGCGCTGGAGAAGGCCGCGCTGGAGGAGCTGCACAACCGCCGTCCGGACCGGGTCCTGGCGACGAACGTGGAGTTCTGGGCGGCGATCATGCTGGACTTCGCGGAGGTCCCGGCGCACATGTTCACCTCGATGTTCACCTGCGCCCGTACGGCCGGCTGGTCGGCGCACATCCTTGAGCAGAAGCGCACCGGGCGGCTGGTGCGCCCGTCCGCCCGGTACATGGGTCCGGGTTCCCGCGACCCGCGCGAGATCGAGGGGTACGCGGACATCTCGGGGTGATCCGCGCCCTGCCCCGCGCTACGCCGCCCGCTCCACCAGCTCCGCATGGTGGCGGGCGGCGACCAGCGGATGCGCCCGCAGCTTGCCCTTGAGCTCGTTGCGTCCGTACTCGGCGAACAGCGGATTCGCCGGGTCCGCGGTCACTCCGGGCGCGTCCGCCGCGTACGGGAACGGCAGCGGGGCGATCCGTGCGTCCAGGCGCGGGTTGTAGAAGAACGGCACCGAGTAGCGCTCGGTCGCGCCGGGCGGGCTGACCACCCGGTGGTTGGTGGCGAGCAGATAGCCGTTGGTGGCGACCTCCAGCAGCTCGCCGAGGTTGACGACGAACGCGCCGGGCAGCGGCGGCACGTCATGGAAGGCGCCGTCCTCGCGCTGCACCTGGAGGCCGCCGATCCGGTCCTGGTGCAGCAGGGTCAGGAAGCCGTAGTCCTTGTGGGCGCCTACGCCCTGGCCTGCGCCCTGGCCGGACCTGCCGCCCGGTGCGCTTCCCGGATAGCGGACGAGCTTGAGGTGCAGATGCGCCCGGTCGCCGAAGACGTCGTCGTAGAAGTCCGGCGGCGCGTCGATCGCCGCGAGGAGCTCGTGGAGGAGCTTTTCGGCGACCGCGCTGAGCCGGTCGATCCAGGCGAGCGCGGCGGTACGCAGCCCGGGCAGCGCTGCCGGCCACTGGTTGGGGCCCTCCAGCCACCAGTACGCCGGCTCGTCCGGTCCGGGTATGTGCGCGGGCCGCTCGGCGCCGATGTCGAGCTGGTCGCGCCAGTCGCGGCTGCCGCCGGTGCGCTCGTCGCCGATGCGGGTGTAGCCGCGGAAGTGCGGTGAGTTGACGTTGTCGATGGAGAGCCGGTCGGCCTCGGGGAGGGCGAAGAAGGCCCGCATCGCGCCCATCAGGGCGTCGGTCTCGGCCTCGGTGACGCCGTGGCCGGTCAGCTGGAAGAAGCCGACGTCATGGGCGGCGCTGTGGAGCCGGGCGTGCAGCTCCGCGCGGGCGGCGGGGCCGCGGTCCGCCGCGGAGAGATCGATGACCGGAAGCTGCGCGTAGGGCTCCGGGACCGGCTGCTTCGAGGCCGGCTGGTTCGAGGCCGGCGGCTGCGAGGCCGGCTGCGAGGTCGGCTGCGAGGTCGGCTGCGAGGAATTCTGCGAGTGAGACATGGGTGCGTCCGCTGTGTCTGGTCCCGGTCGCAGGTCCCGGTGATGACCGGGTACTCGTACCGCCGTCCGCCTGGGTGGGGCGGGCCGGGGGGACCGGGTGGGGTGGAGTGGGGGCTTGCGTCAGACGTAAGCCCGACAGCCCATGCTCGTGACGCGGAGGAAGTCCACGTGGCGGCGGCGTACGAGCGGAAGCATGCGGAAAGGGTACGCCGGGAGTACGACAAACGGGGGTGACCCGGGTCACACCGGGTCACACCCTGGCGGCAGGTCGCCGTCAGAGACCTATGAGGCGGACCCGGTCGCCACAGAGCCGGGCCATGTCATCGAGGTCGGAGGCCAACATCACGACCGGCCCCGGCTGGCGCAGCGCCATCTCGGCGACGGTGGCGTCGATGGCGTACTTGTGGCCGTGCAGCCCGGTGTCCTTCAGGAGCCGGGCGGCGGCCTTAGCGGACTGCTCGTTGACGGGCTCGATCTTGACCCGTGAGAGCAGCCAGTTCAGCCGGGGCATGTTCACTCCGGCGTGGGCGACTTCGATGATGGTGTTGGCGCAGACGGCCAGCGTGGCTTCCTGCTCGTAGAAGACCTGGATCCGTGACTCGACCTTTCGGTCCTGGGCGATCCAGGCCGACAGCCCCTCGGAGTCCAGGACGACGGTGTTGACGACGAGGCTCAAGCTGCCCTCGCCACCGGCTGCTCCGGATTGAGCGCTGCAGCGATCTCCGCACGCGCCTCTGCCAGCTCCTCGTCGGTGAACGCGCCATGCTCCTCCTGGTAGCGCTGCAGCTCTTCACCGAGCAGTTGATGCCTTATCTTGCGCGCCACCGCCTCGGCAACGTAGGCGGACACGTTGTCCGTCAGCTTCTTCAGCGCCTCCACGTCCTTGGCGGGGAGGGTCACCGTGATGCGAGTCGTCTCGGCCATGAGATGAGCGTACCGGATATCTGCATACCCGCAGTATGCAGATACGTTTCACCCCAGCGCCTCCTCCAGCAACCGCCCCCACTCCCCCACCACCCGCTTCCGCCGCGCCCCGTCATCCGTCAGCAGGTTCGCCAGCCCCAGCCCCCGCGCCATGTCCAGCAGCCCCTGGACCGTCTCCCGCACGCCCGGCACCGACTCGTCCGCACCCAGCAGCTCGACGGCGATCCGGTGGGTCTCACGGCCCACCCGCGCCTCCAGTTCGGTGACCCGGCCCCGTAGCTGCTCCTCGTTGGAGGCCGCGACCCACAGATGCAGGGCGGCCCGGAAGAGCGGGCCGGTGTAGAGGTCGACGAGGGCCTCCACCACGGCCGCCCGGTTCTGCACCGGGAGGGCCCGCAGCGCGGAGGACCGCTCCTCCGCCACGTACTCGACGGCGGCCGTGAACAGGTCCTCCCGCGTCGGGAAGTGGTGCTGTGCCGCGCCCCGCGAGACCCCGGCCCGCTCGGCGACCACCGAGACGGTCGAGCCCGCCCAGCCGCGTTCGGCGAGGCAGGCCACCGCGGCCTCCAGGAGCCGCTGCCGGGTGGCCCGGCTGCGGTCCTGCTTCGGCTCCTTGGCGGAGCCTGCGGGGGAGGTCACAACACCCATGCGGGGTCCCGTCGTTCGAGGAAGGCGGTCATCCCCTCGCGCGCCTCCGCCGAGGCGAAGAGCGACGCCGAGCGCTGTACGAGATCCTCCGCGTCGCGGTCGAAGGTCTCCCGCACCCTAGCCGTGAGCAGCTGTTTCGTCGCGTCCAGGGCCTGCGGCGAGGCCTTGCGGAAGCCGTCGAGCACAGCTGCCAGCGCGGCGTCCACGTCGTCGGCGACGGCCGTCACCAGTCCGGCGCGGGCCGCCTCGGCGGCGTCGAAGCGTTCACCGCTCAGGTAGTAGCGGGCCGCGGCGCGCGGCTCCAGGCGCGGCAGCAGCGGCAGCGAGATCACCGCGGGCGCCACCCCGATCCGTACCTCCGTGAACGCGAAGTCCGACGCGGACGACGCCACCGCGATGTCGCAGGCCCCGACGAGGCCGAGCCCGCCCGCCCGTACATGGCCCGCCACCCGCGCCACCACCGGCTTCGGCAGCTCGACGATCTGCCGCAGCAGTGCGACGAAGGTGTACGGGTTCGGCGGCTCCTTCAGGTCGGCGCCGGCGCTGAAGGTGCCTCCGGTGTGGGTCAGGACGACCGCCCGTACGGACGGGTCCTTCCCGCAGCCGGTCAGCGCGTCGGCCAGCTCGCCGACGAGCCGCGCCGACAGGGCGTTGCGGTTCGCCGGCGAGTCGAGCGTCAGCGTCGTGATGCCCCGCTCGGACGCGGTGCTGATGAATGTCACGTGTTCCCCTTCTCCAGGTTCCGCAGTTCGCGGCGGAGGATCTTCCCCGACGCGGCCCGCGGCACTCCGGCGATGAATTCGACGCGGCGGATCTTCTTGTACGGGGCGACGCGCTCGGCGACGAACGCGAGGACGTCGTCCGCCGACAGGCCGGTCGCGGTCGGCTGCCGTACGACGTACGCCTTCGGGACCTCGTTGCCGTCGGCGTCGTACACGCCGATCACCGCCGCGTCGGCGATGCCCTCGTGGGTGAGGAGCAGGGCTTCCAGCTCGGCCGGGGCGACCTGGAAGCCCTTGTACTTGATGAGTTCCTTGACCCGGTCGACGACGAACAGCCAGCCGTCCTCGTCGACCCGCCCGACGTCCCCGGTGTGCACCCAGCCATCGGCGTCGATCATGTCGGCGGTGGCTTCGGGACGGCCGAGGTAACCCTTCATGACCTGTGGACCGCGGATCGCGATCTCGCCCTCCTCGCCGGGGGCGGCGTCCCGGCCCAGGTCGTCGAGCGCCAGGATCCGCATCTCGGTGTTCGGCAGGAGCTTCCCGACGGCGCCCGGCGGCGGGTTCGAGGCGGCCAGCGGCACGGCATGGGTGCCGGGTGACAGCTCCGTCATGCCGTACGCCTGCCGTACCGGCGGCAGCCTCAGCCGGGCCGAGCAGGCCTGGGCGAGCTGCGCGTCGAGCGGGGCGGCGGCGCTGACGACGTACTCCAGCGACGACAGGTCGTACTTGGCGACCGCCGGGTGCTTGGCGAGGGCGAGGACGATCGGCGGGGCGACGTACAGGCCGTTGATGCGGTGCTTCTCTATCGCCGCCAGGAACTGGTCGAGGTCGAAACGGGGCAGGACGACGACGGTGGCGCCCTTGCGCAGCGGGGCGTTCATCAGGGCGGTGAGGCCGTATATGTGAAAGAAGGGCAGAACGGCCAGAATCCGGTCGCCGTGCCTCATCGGCATCACCGGCTCCAGCTGGGCCAGGTTGGTGGCGATGGAGCGGTGCGTGAGCATGACGCCCTTGGGGACGCCCGTGGTGCCGGAGGAGTACGGGAGCGCGGCGACGTCCTCGGCCGGGTCGATGGCGAGATCGGGCTCGGGAGCGGTGGAGCCGAGCATCGTGAGGAGGGAGCGGTGTCCGTCGGCCTGGTCGCAGACGAAGATCTCCTCGATGCCGCCGACGAGTTCCGCGGCGCGGCGGGCCACTTCGATGAGCGGGGAGACGGTGACGATCCAGCGGGCGGAGGAGTCACGGAGCTGCTTGGCGAACTCCTCCGCCGTGGCCAGCGGATGGACGGTGGTGACGGACGCTCCGGCGCGCGTGGCGCCGTAGAAGACCGTCGGGAAGGCGACCGTGTTGGGACTGTGCAGGGCGAGGACGTCGCCCTTGCGTACGCCGGCGTCGGCGAGCGCGGCGGCGACACGGCGATGGAACGTGTCGAGCTGTGCGTACGTGATCGTCGTTTCGCCCGCCCCGTCGACCAGGGCGGGGGTGTCGCCGTACTCGGCCGCCCTGCCCAGAACGGCGTCGTGGATGGGCAGGGAGACGGGCGGGACATCTGCGTACTCGCTGTGCATCACCATGACGGCCCCTTCACGGTTGAGTCGTGGTCGCCAGAATTGCGTCTGTCAGTACGACTTGGGGAGACCCAGGGACTGATGGGATACGTAGTTGAGGATCATCTCCCGGCTGACCGGGGCGATCCGGGCGACCCGGGCGGCGGTGATCAGCGCGGCGAGACCGTACTCGCGCGTGAGGCCGTTCCCGCCGAGGGTGTGCACGGACTGGTCGACGGCCTTCACACAGGCCTCGGCGGCGGCGTACTTGGCCATGTTGGCCGCCTCGCCCGCGCCCATGTCGTCGCCCGCGTCGTACAGCGCGGCGGCCCTCTGCATCATCAGACGGGCGAGTTCGAGCTCGATGTGGGACTGGGCGAGGGGGTGGGCGATGGCCTGGTGGGCGCCGATGGGGTCCTTCCAGACCTGGCGGTCCTTCGCGTAGTCGATGGCCCGGGCCAGGGCGTAGCGGCCCATGCCGATCGCGAAGGCGGCGGTCATGATCCGCTCGGGGTTGAGCCCGGCGAACAGCTGCAGCAGGCCCGCGTCCTCGTCGCCGACGAGCGCGTCCGCAGGCAGTGCCACATCGTCGAGGACGAGCTCGAACTGCTTCTCCTGGGCGTGCAGTTCCATGTCGATCTGCGAGCGGGTGAAGCCGGGGGCGTCGCGCGGAACGATGAACAGGCAGGGCTTGAGACGGCCCGTGCGAGCGTCCTCGGTGCGGCCGACGACGAGGGTCGCGTCGGCGATGTCGACACCGGAGATGAAGACCTTGCGGCCGGTCAGGAGCCAGCCGCCGTCCTCGGTCCGCCGCGCCGTGGTCGTGATCCGGTGGGAGTTCGACCCGGCGTCGGGCTCGGTGATGCCGAAGGCCATGGTGCGGGTGCCGTCGGCGAGCCCCGGCAGCCAGGCCCGCTTCTGCTCCTCGGTGCCGAAGCGGGCGATGACGGTGCCGCAGATGGCGGGCGAGACGACCATCATCAGCAGCGGACATCCGGCCGCGCCCAGCTCCTCCAGGACGATGGACAGCTCGGCCATGCCGCCGCCTCCGCCGCCGTACTCCTCGGGCAGGTTGACCCCGAGGTACCCGAGCTTGGCGGCCTCGGACCACAGTGCCTCGCGGTCGTGGCCGCGCCCGTGCCGGTGCCCGAGCGCGGACACGGCGGCGCGCAGTGCGGTGTGTTCTTCGCTCTCGATGACGCTGTTCATGAGGTCTGGTCCTCCTGTGTGACTACGCCATTACTTCGTACGCCGTTACTTCGTGAGCCGTTACGTCGTGAGCCGTTACGTCGTGAGCGGTTACTTCGTGGGCCGTTACTTCGATTCCGCGATCACTTCGTTGACGACGGCGAGCAGGGCACCGACCTCGACCTGACGGCCGGGGGCGGCGTGGAGCGCGGTGAGCGTGCCGGAGGCGGGAGCACAGATCCTGTGCTCCATCTTCATCGCCTCCAGCCAGATGAGCGGCTGCCCCGCGGTGACCTGCGCGCCGGGCGCCAGTCCCTCGGCGACCCGCACGACCGTGCCGGGCATGGGCGCGAGCAGGGAGCCCGGCTCGCGCTGGGCGGTGGGGTCGGGGAAGCGGGGCAGCGCGGTCAGGACCGTGTTGCCGACGAACACCCGGTCGTCGTGCACGGCGACCTCGAACTTCCGCCGCACTCCGTCCACTTCGAGCACGACCAGACCGGGGTCCGCGTGTACGACGACGACACCGTCGGCCGCGAGGCCGCTCCTGGTGTGGCGGTAGTGGATCTCGTGCTCGGTGCCGTCGGCCTCCGTGCGGTAGCGCTTGGTCTGCGGCTGGGAGTGCAGATTGCGCCAGCCTCCGAACCGGGAGCGTCCGTGGGCGTCGGCGAGCGCGGCGGCCAGTGGCGCGTACGGCTCCGGGGCCGCGCCCGTCAGCTCCGGCAGATGACGGTCGTAGAAGCCGGTGTCCAGCCGGGCGGCGGCGAAGTCCGGGTGCCGCAGGGACCGTACGAGCAGCTCCCGGTTGGTGACCGGGCCGTGCACGCGGGCCCGTTCCAGCGCGCCCGTGAGCTTGCGCACCGCCTCCGCGCGGGTGGGCGCCCACGCCACCGCCTTGGCCAGCATCGGGTCGTAGTGCACCCCGATCGTGTCGCCGTCCGCGTACCCGGTGTCCAGCCGTACGCCCGGTACGGAGAGATGGTGCAGGGTGCCGGTCTGCGGGGCCCAGTCGCGCGCCGGGTCCTCGGCGTAGAGGCGGGCCTCGACGGCGTGGCCGTGCGCGGCCGGCGGGTCGGCGGGCAGGGACGCGCCCTCCGCGACCCGGATCTGCAGGGCGACGAGATCGATGCCGAACACGGCCTCGGTGACCGGGTGCTCGACCTGGAGGCGGGTGTTCATCTCCAGGAAGTGGGCCCGGTCACCGACGACCAGGAACTCCACCGTGCCCGCGCCCCGGTAGTCCGTCGCACGGGCCGCGCGGACCGCCATCTCGTGCAGGGTGGCGGTGAGTTCCGGGCTCAGTCCGGGGGCCGGGGCCTCCTCGACGACCTTCTGGTGGCGGCGCTGCAGGGAACAGTCGCGGGTGCCCAGCGCCCAGACCGTGCCGTACGCGTCGGCCACGATCTGCACCTCCACATGCCGGCCGCCCTCCACGTACGGCTCGACGAAGACCTCGCCGTCGCCGAACGCGCTCAGCGCCTCGGCCCGCGCGGCCGCCAGCTCGCCGGTGAGGTCGCCGAGTTCCCGTACGATCCGCATCCCGCGCCCGCCGCCGCCCGCCGCGGCCTTGACCAGGACCGGCAGATCGTCCTCGGTGATGTCGGCGTCGCTGAGGGGCGCGACCCCCATGAGTTCCTTGGCGCGCGTCTTGGACGCCATCGCCTCGATGGCGGACGGGGGCGGGCCGATCCAGACGAGGCCGGCGTCGATGACCTCCCGCGCGAAGTCGGCGTTCTCGGAGAGGAATCCGTACCCGGGATGCACGGCGTGCGCACCCGCCGCGAGCGCGGCCTTCACGATCAGGTCCCCGCGCAGATAGGTCTCGGCCGGGGCGGCGCCCGGCAGATGTACGGCGGCGTCCGCCTCCCTCACGTGCAGGGCCTGGGCGTCCGGGTCCGAGTACACCGCGACCGTGGCGATGCCCAGCTCACGGCAGGTGCGGAAGACCCGGCAGGCGATCTCGCCCCGGTTGGCGACAAGAACAGACTGGATCATCAGGTCCTCACATCCTGAAGACGCCGAAGCCGCCGCGCGCGCCTTCGACCGGGGCCGTGTGGATGGCGGACAGACAGAGGCCGAGGACCGTGCGCGTGTCGCGCGGGTCGATCACCCCGTCGTCGTACAGCCGCCCGGACAGGAACATCGGCAGCGACTCCGTCTCGATCTGCTGCTCGACCATCGCGCGCAGGGCGGCGTCGGCCTCGTCGTCGTAGGGCTGTCCCTTCGCGGCGGCGGACGCGCGGGCGACGATGGACAGGACACCCGCGAGCTGCTGCGGGCCCATGACTGCGGACTTGGCGCTGGGCCAGGCGAAGAGGAAGCGCGGGTCGTACGCCCGCCCGCACATGCCGTAGTGCCCGGCGCCGTAGCTGGCCCCCGTCAGGACGGACAGATGCGGCACCTTCGAATTGGACACCGCGTTGATCATCATCGCGCCGTGCTTGATGATGCCGCCCTGCTCGTACTCCTTGCCGACCATGTAGCCGGTGGTGTTGTGGAGGAAGAGGAGCGGGATGTCGCGCTGGTTGGCGAGCTGGATGAACTGGGCGGCCTTCTGCGACTCGGCGCTGAACAGCACGCCCTGCGCGTTGGCGAGGATGCCGACGGGGTATCCGTGCAGCCGGGCCCACCCGGTGACCAGGCTCGTCCCGTACAGCGGCTTGAACTCGTCGAAGTCCGAGCCGTCCACGATCCGGGCGATCACCTCGCGCGGGTCGAACGGGGTCTTGAGGTCCTCGGGGACGATGCCGAGCAGCTCCTCCACGTCGTACTTCGGCGGCTCGGCCGGGGCTGCCGGATCGGGGAGCGCCTTGCGGTGATTGAGCCGGGCGACGATACGGCGGGCGTGGCGCAGCGCGTCGTGCTCGTCGACGGCGTAGTGATCGGCGAGGCCGGAGGTGCGGGCGTGCATCTCGGCGCCGCCGAGCGACTCGTCGTCGCTCTCCTCGCCGGTGGCCATCTTCACGAGCGGCGGGCCGCCGAGGAAGACCTTCGACCGCTCCTTGATCATGACGGTGTGGTCGGACATCCCGGGGACGTACGCCCCGCCGGCCGTCGAGTTCCCGAAGACGACGGCGATGGTGGGGATCCCGGCGGCGGAGAGCCGGGTGAGGTCGCGGAAGAGCGCCCCGCCGGGGATGAAGATCTCCTTCTGGGAGGGGAGATCGGCACCGCCGGACTCGACGAGGCTGATGACGGGCAGCCGGTTGGCGAACGCGATCTCGTTCGCCCGCAGGGCCTTCTTCAGCGTCCAGGGGTTGCTGGCGCCGCCGCGTACGGTCGGATCGTTCGCGGTGATCAGGCACTCGACGCCCTCGACCGTGCCGATGCCGGTCACCATCGACGCGCCGACGGGGTAGTCGCTCCCCCACGCGGCGAGCGGCGACAGCTCCAGGAACGGGGTGTCCGGGTCGAGCAGCAGCTCGACCCGCTCGCGAGCGAGCAGCTTTCCGCGCCTGCGGTGGCGCTCGATGTACTTCTCGCCGCCGCCGGCGAGCGCTTTGGCGTGCTCGGCGTCGAGCGCGTCCAGCTTGGCGAGCATGGCGGCGCGATGTGCGGCGAAGTCGGGGGAGGCCGGGTCGAGCGCGCTGGCGAGGACGGTCATGGGGTCACCTCCGGTGTGGGAGTGGGGGTGGGGGTGGGGGTGGGGTGGTGCGGGTTCGCAGGCGGGAGCCGCTGCGCGGGACGGGGGGAGACTCACCCGGCGCCGTCACAGCAGCACCTCCGGTACGTCGACATGCCGCGCCCGCAGCCACTCCCCCAGCCCCTTCCCCTGCGGATCGAAGCGGGCCTGGGCGGCGACGCCCTCGCCCAGCAGCCCGGTGACGACGAAGTTCAGCGCCCGCAGGTTCGGCAGGACGTGCCGTACGACGGTCAAGCCGTCCGTCTCCGGCAGGAGTTCGCGGAAGCGGTCCACGGTCAGCTCGTGGGCGAGCCACCGCCACGCCTCCTCCGTCCGCACCCACACCCCCACGTTCGCGTCCCCGCCCTTGTCGCCGCTGCGGGCGCCCGCGACGCGCCCGAGCGCCACGCGGCGAACGGGGCCGCCGGCGGGCAGCGGCTCCGGCAGGGCCGGGCCCGGGACCGGCTCCAGGGCGCGGGTACGCACGGCCGCGGGCACCGTCACCCGCCGGCCGTCCGGCAGCACCGCGACATGCTCGACCGATGCCGCGTCCACGTACGCCGCCTCGAACACCCCGTACGGAGCGCCCTTCCCCGGCGGAGCCGTCACATGGAACCCCGGGTAGCTGCCGAGCGCGAGCTCGATCGCCGCGCCGCTGACGACCCGCCCCACGGCCTGCGCGTCCCGGTCCCTGACCACGAGCCGCAGCAACGCGCTCGCGGTCTCCTCCGTGTCCGCGTCGGGACTGTCGGTGCGGGCCAGCTCCCAGCGGACCTCCTCGGGCCGTGACTTGGCCCGTACGAAGGCGTCCTCCACCTGCCCGCGCACCAGCTCCGCCTTGGCCTCGATGTCGAGGCCGGTCAGGACGAACACGACCTCGTTGCGCCAGCCGCCGAGCCGGCTGAGACCGGTCTTGAGCGTGGGCGGCGGGGCCTCGCCCCGTACCCCCGTGACCCGGACGCGGTCCGGCCCGTCCTGTGTCAGTCGTACGGAGTCGAGGCGGGCGGTGACGTCAGGACCGGCGTACCGGGCGCCGGCCGTCTCGTACAGCAGCTGTGCGGTGACCGTGCCGGTGTCCACGACGCCGCCGGTGCCGTCCTGCTTGGTGATGACGGAGCTGCCGTCGGCGTACAGCTCGGCGACCGGGAAACCGGGCCGGCGTACGTCACGGCCCTTGAAGAACGCGTAGTTGCCGCCGGTCGCCTGCGTTCCGCACTCCAGCACGTGCCCGGCGACGACCGCCCCCGCGAGCGCGTCGTGATCCTCCGGGCCCCAGCCGAAGTGCCACTGCGCGGGCCCGGTGACCAGCGCCGCGTCCGTGACGCGCCCGGTGACGACGACGTCCGCGCCGGCACGCAGGCATTCGGCGATCCCGCCGCCGCCGAGGTAGGCGTGCGCGGCGAGCGCGTCCGGGAAGCGGGCGGCGAGGTCGTCGCCCTCGACGTGCGCGACCCGCACGGGCACGCCGACGCGGGCCGCGAGCTCGCGCACGGCGTCCGCGAGCCCGGCCGGGTTGAGCCCGCCGGCGTTGGCGACGATCCGTACGCCGCGTTCATGGGCGAGCCCGAGGCTCTCCTCCAGCTGTCGCAGGAAGGTCTTGGCGTAGCCGAGGCGCGGGTCCTTCGCCCGGTCGCGGCCGAGGATGAGCATCGTGAGCTCGGCGAGGTAGTCACCGGTGAGGACGTCGAGTGCGCCGCCGGTGAGCATGTCGCGCATCGCCTCGAAGCGGTCGCCGTAGAAGCCGGAGGCGTTGCCGATCCTCAACGGGTCGGTCGTGGACGGGTCGGTCGTGGACGGGTCCGTCGTGGACGGGTCCGTCGTCAAGGGATCGGTCGTCGGGCCGGTCCTCAACGGATCGGTCGTCGGGCCGGTCGTCGGGCCGGTCGTCGGGCCGGTCGTCAAAGGGCTCACGGGGTCCATGTCAGGCCCCCTTGGGCGCGCGCCCGGCACCGGCCGGCCCGGCGAAGGCCTGGGCGATGTCCAGCCACCGGTCGGCATCTGCGCCCTCCGCCCGTACGGCGAGGTCGTCGCGATGGGCACGCTGGGTCACCAGCAGGCAGAAGTCCAGCATCGGGCCGGTGACGCGCTGGTCGGCGTCCTCGGGCCCGTACGCCCAGGTCTCGCCGTCCGGAGCGGCCAGCTCGACCCGGAACTCGGCGGCGGGCGGTTCGAGACCGCGTACGGCATAGGCGTAGTCGCGGGCCCGTACGCCGATGTGCGCGACGTGCCGCAGCCGGGCGGTGGGTTCGCGTACGGCGCCGAGGGCGTCGGCGACGTCCTGGCCGTGGGCCCAGGTCTCCATGAGCCGCGCGGTCGCCATCGACGTGGCGCTCATCGGCGGCCCGTACCAGGGGAAGCGGGCGCCGGGGGGCGCGGTGCGCAGGGCCTGCTGGAGCCGGTCTCGGCCGGTGCGCCAGCGCCTCAGCAGCTCGTCCGGCGGCTGCGCGGCGCCTGCTTCCGCGGCCTGGTCGACGAAGGTGCCGGGCTCGGCGAGGGCCTTCTCGACCTCCTTGCCGAACTCGTCGGCGTCCGTGACGGCGAGCAGCGCGACGTCGTCGGTCCAGGCGAGGTGGGCGATCTGATGGGCGATGGTCCAGCCGGCGGCGGGTGTCGCCGCGGCCCACCGCTCCTCGCTCAACTCGCGGACGAGCCGGTCGAGTTCTTCGCTCTCCGCGCGCAAGTCGTCGAGCACGGCGGCAGGGTCGGACACGGTGCGCTCCCCTCGGGACACGGCGGTGTGACCCGGAGCATGGCAGCGCGCGAAGAAACAAGCAAGCGTGCTTGCTTTACTTTTCGGCCAGGTTCACGGGGTGGGGACCGTAGGCCGGGGCGATGGAGAGGCGGGGAGGCGGAGTGCGGAGTGACGGGGAGGCGGAGTGACGGGGAGGCGCAGAGGCGGAGAGGCGGGCGATGCCCAGGACTTCGGGCGACGGGATGCCGGGGCGGACCGCCGGACGGAGGCCGAGGCAGACCCGCCGGACGGAGGCCGCGGCTGGTCGCCTCCTCAAGGCACGCCCGCCCGGGCGGGTCACTTCGCCCGGGCGCGCCCCACCTGAGTCCGCACCGCGCCCATGCTCGCCGCGACGACCAGCGCGATCGCCAGCGCATCGGCCGCGGACAGGGCCTGGCGCAGCACGAGGAATCCGGCGGTCGCGGCGATCGCGGGCTCCAGGCTCATCAGTACGGCGAAGGTCGGCGCGGGCAGCCGGCGCAGCGCGAGCAGTTCCAGCGTGTACGGCAGGACGGACGACATCAGCGCGACCACGAGCCCGAGCCCGATCGTGGACGGCACGAGCAGCTTGCCGCCCGCCTCGACCACACCGAAGGGCAGACTGAGCAGCGCGCCGACGGCCATCGCGAGGGCGAGCCCGTCGGCCTGCGGGAAGCGTCGTCCGGTGCGGGCACTGAAGACGATGTACGTGGCCCACATCGCGCCCGCGCCGAGGGCGAACGCCGCACCGACCGGGTCGAGCCGGTCGAAGCCGCCGCCACTCAGCAGCACGACACCGCCGAGGGCGAGGCCCGCCCACACCAGGTTGATCAGCCGTCGCGACACGATGACGGAGAGCGCCAGCGGCCCGAGCACCTCCAGTGTGACGGCGGCGCCCAGCGGAATGCGGTCCGCGGACTGGTAGAAGAGCATGTTCATGGCGGCCAGGACGGCGCCGAAGGCGAGGACGGTGCCCCAGTCGGCGTGGGAGTGCCCGCGCAGCCGTGGCCGGCAGACCAGCAGGAGCACGACCGCGGCGAGGACGAGCCGCAGGGTGACGACGCCGAGCGCTCCGGCCCGTGGCATCAGCAGAACGGCGACGGCGGCGCCGAACTGTACGGAGAGCCCGCCCGCGACGACGAGCGCGACGGGTCCGAGCGCGCCGGACCTGCGACCCGTACCGGCCTCCAGGGCGCCGGCTGCTTCCGGCACGGCAACGGCGGCCGTCGCCGCCTGCTCCGCACTGCGGGGGCTACTCAACAGTTCCTTCTCTCATCCATTCAAGTGCACTATGGGTTCAAAATACTGCACCGGAGGCTTACGGTCCACATTCACGCTACGGAACCCCGCGCCGCCCGTGAAATGCCCAGTGGGCTGCGGTTATGCTCCGCGCACATGAGCATCGAGCTGCGTCACCTCCGTTGCTTCCTCGCCATCGCGGAGGAGCGGAACCTGACCAGGGCAGCCGCCGCACTGCACCTCACCCAGCCCGCCGTCTCCCGCACCCTCGCCGCACTCGAACGCCACCTTCAGGTCCGCCTCGTCGACCGCTCCACCCACCATCTGGAGCTCACCCCCGAGGGCCGGGCCTTCCGCGACAAGGCCGCGGCGGCCGTCGCCGCGTTCGACGACGCCCTCGACCCGGCACTCCTGCACCACCGGCCGCTGCGCCTCGGTCACGCCTGGTCCGCGTTCGGCCCGTACACCACGCCCCTGCTCCGCCGCTGGCAGCAGGAGCACCCGGACACCCCGCTGGAACTCCTCCGCATCGACGACCGCACGGCGGGCCTGGCGCGCGGCGAGGTCGACGCGGCGGTCCTGCGCGGCCCGGTCGACACCCCCGGCCTGGTGACTGCGCTCCTCTTCACGGAACCCCGGGTCGCCGCCGTCACCTCCGACGGCCCCCTGGCCGCCCGCCCCCGCCTGACCCTCGCGGACCTGGCCGCGGGCCCCGTCGTCCTCAACACCGTCTCGGGCCTGACGACGCTCGACCTCTGGCCGGGGGAGTCCCGCCCCACCACCACCTTCACCGTCTCGAACACCGACGACTGGCTCACGGCGATCGCCGCGGGTCGCGGCGCGGGCGCCTCGGCGGCCTCGACGGCGGAGATGCACCCCCACCCCGGAGTCACGTACCGTCCGCTCACCGACGCCCCACCGGTCCCGGTCCTCCTGGCCTGGCGCGCGACGGCACCGCATCCGGCACTGGGGGCGCTGACGGCGCTGGCCCGCGAGCTCAGCGCGCGGGGGTGACGGAAGAGGCCGCGCCAGGGAGGCTCGGAGGGGCACGCACTCAGGCGCTCATGCACTTACACGCTCATGCGCTCGCGTGCTCACGTGCTGACGTGCTCACATGCGGCGGGTGAACAGCCTCTCGCCTCCCGCGCCGAGCACCAGGACGTTCCTGACGACTCCGCCGTCGCCGACGGGGTCACCGTCCCACCAGTCGACGAAGACATCCGCGAGCGCCTGAACCTGAGCCGGACTCTGCGTCTGCTCCGCCGGCGTGTAGTCGGTGGACAGTTCGATGTCGTAGTCACGGTCGGTGAGTTGGACCGTCGCAAGAGTCTTGGCATGGCCGGCCGACTCGCCCTCGGGGCTCTCGGCTGCCCAAGTGCGGAATTCCTTCAGCAGCCGGGCATCCTGGGTGCGGCGGGTCACGGGGCCGGTGGGCGGGTTCTCGGGGGCATGGGCAACTCCGTCCAGGCAGCCCCGCACCCAGGCGCCGCGGTCGGCCTCGGCGGCGCGTCCAGCTGCCAGGGCCCGTCGCGTGCAGCCGCCCCAGACGGTTTCACGGATGGCGGCGCCCTTCCCCGACGAGTCGTACACGGCCTTGCCCGCCCTGTGTCCGGCCCGGTACGCGGCCACGTGGGCGGGCTCGCTGGGACTCGGGGACGCGGAGGCGTGCACGGAGCCCCCGGAACCCGGGAAGCCCGAGGAATCACGGGAGCTGCACCCGGAGAGCGGGACGACCAACGCCGCGACGGCCACGGCGAGCGTCGTGCGCGTAACCCGATTCATCGTTCCCCCCATGTCACCAACGCATCGGCGAGGTACAGGCGATGCCTGCACCCGAGGAGAGCGGATTCACGGCCCGCGGGTTCATCGGAGCACCGAGGAGGGCGGCTTGATCGCCGTCACTGCCACAGCAGCGAGGGCAGCGCGCGCATGTCGTCGAACACGACCGTGCCGGGGCCCTCCAGCCGGTTCGCCGAGGTCAGACCGCCGCAGTAGCCGAAGGCGCGCATCCCGGCAGCACGCGCGGCCTGGACGCCGTAGCCGCTGTCCTCGACCACCGCGCACCTGGCCGGATCCACGCCCATGGAGCGGGCGGCGTGCAGAAAGAGATCGGGCGCGGGCTTGCCCCTGGGAACGTCGGCGGCGCTGAAGATGCGGCCCTCGAAGCGGTCGCTGAGCGCGGTGAGCTTCAGGCTGTGCCGGATGCCGGCGTGGTTGCCGTTCGATGCCACGCAGAAAGGTGCGGTCAGGCCGTCCAGAGCCTCCATGATGCCGTCCACGGCGGTCAGTTCGGCCGTGAATGCCTCCTGGTACAGATGCTCGTACCGCCACTGCCAGCCCTTCTCCAGACGCCGCCCGAGGCGTTCCTCAATGGCGGCCGTGTAGACCTCGGTTGACGATCCGACGAAGAGATCGACGATCTCCTTCTCGGTGAACGGGCACCCGAGATCCGCCGTGATCGCTGCGTCGACCTTGACGCATATCCGCTCGCTGTCGACGAGCACGCCGTCGCAGTCGAAGATCACCAGTTCGACAGGGGGTGGTGTCATGGCGGTCAGCCTATGCACGGCGCCTGCGCAGTGGCCGAAGTCATTCCCTGCACACCGCCGCCGACGTCCCGTCAGCCCTGCTGGCACGTACGACCCTTACCGCCTGGAACGACGCCCCGGAACCGCTTGTCGGTCACGCCGCGTCTGCGGTACAAACGCGCGACACACAGGGATGAGATTCGGCCACTCCCGTGCCCGAACATCCCGTGATTTGACGTGCACACAACTATGTGGGGGGTTGTCATGCAGGGACGCTGGGAGAAGCTGAAGCAGAGAGGCGGCATCAGCCTGTTCGTCATCGCGGTGGGGGTCGGGGCCTTCTTCTTCATCGGGAGCGCCTCACAGGCGCCGACCGGTTGGGGCGCCGCGTACGCCTTCGGCAAGCCCGTCACCGTCGAACTGCCCAACTCGTGCCGTATCGAGACCGTCGGCGACGGCAAGAGCACCGGCAAGTGCGAGGGGGCGAAGTGGACGGCCGACGGCCAAGCCCGCACCGGCACGCTGTACGCCCTCGGGGACGACATCGATCGCTCCGGGGACGGCAACCTGACGTTCGCCGGTGAGGCGAAGGCCCTCGACGACCGGGCCTACGGCCGCCCCGAGACCTGGCTGACCGTCGTCCACCTCGGCGCTCTCGGCGTGGCGGGCATCGGCGTGCTTGCGCTGCTCGGAAGCCTCGTATCGGTGCTTCTTCCGTCGCGCCGGGCTGCCTGACAGCCCCCGGCCAGGGGAAAAGGGGGCGTCGTCGGGCGCCCCCTTTCTTCGCTAAGGGCTGTCCCGTAATCCCCGGCGGGCGCACGACGACAGCTACGGCACCTCGCTGCGTTGTCGGATCGCCCGAATACGCCCAGTATGAGGA
>NZ_JBSGZO010000079.1:0-14273 GCF_053611045.1 Streptomyces sp. NPDC054841
CCGCCACATGGCGTGGAAGGACTCGCTCACGCGGAGCCGTCCTCGCGCATCGGGACGCGGACGCCCTTGGCCTCGGAGACCGACTCCGCGATGTCGTACCCGGCGTCGACATGCCGGATGACGCCCATCCCGGGGTCGTTCGTCAGCACCCGCCGGATCTTCTCACCCGCCAGCTTCGTGCCGTCCGCCACCGTCACCTGGCCCGCGTGGATCGAGCGGCCCATCCCCACGCCGCCGCCGTGGTGGATCGACACCCACGACGCTCCGGACGCCACGTTGACCATCGCGTTCAGCAGTGGCCAGTCGGCGATCGCGTCGGAGCCGTCGAGCATCGCCTCGGTCTCGCGGTACGGGGAGGCCACCGAACCGCAGTCGAGGTGGTCGCGACCGATGGCGAGCGGAGCCTGCAGCTCGCCACTGGCGACCATGTCGTTGAAGCGCTCACCCGCGCGGTCCCGCTCGCCGTAGCCCAGCCAGCAGATACGGGCGGGAAGGCCCTGGAAGTGGACGCGCTCGCCGGCCATCTTGATCCAGCGGGCCAGGGACTCGTTCTCCGGGAAGAGGTCCAGCATCGCGCGGTCGGTCTTCGCGATGTCCGACGCGTCACCCGAGAGCGCGGCCCAGCGGAACGGGCCCTTGCCCTCGCAGAACAGCGGACGGATGTACGCGGGGACGAATCCGGGGAACGCGAACGCCCGGTCGTAGCCGGCCAGCTGGGCCTCGCCGCGGATCGAGTTCCCGTAGTCGAAGACCTCGGCACCGGCGTCCATGAAGCCGACCATGGCCTCGACGTGCTTCGCCATCGACTCGCGGGCCCGGGTGGTGAACCCGGCCGGGTCCTTCGCCGCGTACGACGCCATGTCGTCGAAGTCGACGCCGAGCGGGAGGTACGACAGCGGGTCGTGGGCGGAGGTCTGGTCCGTCACGATGTCGATCGGGGCGCTCTCGGCGAGCATCCGCGGAAGCAGTTCGGCGGCGTTGCCGAGCAGGCCGATGGAGAGCGGCTTGCGCTGGTCGCGGGCCTCGGTGGCGAGCTGGAGGGCGTGCTCCAGGCTGTCGGCCTTCACGTCCAGGTACCGGTGCTCGATACGGCGCTCGATCGCGCGCGGGTCGCAGTCGATGCAGATCGCGACGCCGTCGTTCATGGTCACGGCGAGCGGCTGGGCGCCGCCCATTCCGCCCAGACCGGCGGTCAGCGTGATCGTCCCGGCCAGTGTCCCGTTGAACTTCTTGGCCGCGACCGCCGCGAAGGTCTCGTAGGTGCCCTGGAGGATTCCCTGCGTACCGATGTAGATCCAGGAACCGGCGGTCATCTGGCCGTACATCGTGAGACCCAGGGCCTCCAGACGGCGGAACTCCTCCCAGTTCGCCCAGTCGCCGACCAGGTTCGAGTTGGCGATGAGCACGCGCGGCGCCCACTCGTGGGTCTGCATGACGCCGACCGGGCGCCCGGACTGGACGAGCATCGTCTCGTCCTGCTTCAGCGTCCGCAGTGTGCGCACCATCGCGTCGAAGGAGCGCCAGTCGCGGGCCGCCTTGCCGGTGCCGCCGTAGACGACGAGCTTGTCGGGGTGCTCGGCGACCTCCGGGTCGAGGTTGTTCTGGAGCATGCGCAGCGCGGCTTCCTGCTGCCATCCAAGGGCGCTCAGTTCCGTGCCACGCGGTGCCCGTACGGGGCGGGGTCCAGACATGCCGATGCCTCCTCGAGTTGAATCATCTATTCACATCCTGGCGCCCTGAATAATTTCAGTCAACAGGGCGAGGGTGCGAAGACGGGTGATTGACTGGCGTCCATGGCTTCAGACCGTCGCGATCAGGCCGTACGCGCGGCCGTAGAGCAAGGTCTCCTCACGGAGGCCGAGCCCGTCACCGCCCTCCTCGACATCGCCGGCATCCGCGCCTCCGCCGCCGCCCTCAAGGCCGCCTTCCAGGAGATCACCACCGCCCCCGTCCTGCATGCCTTCGCCGTGAAGGCCGCCCCGCTGGTGCCCGTGCTGCGGCTGCTGGACTCGGAGGGCATCGGCGCGGAGGTCGCCAGCCCCGGCGAGCTGGCCCTGGTCCGCGCCGCCGGGGTGCGGCCCGACCGGATCGTCCTCGACTCCCCCGCCAAGACCCCCGCCGAGCTGCGCGAGGCCCTCGACCTCGGGATCGCCGTCAACGCCGACAACCCGCAGGAACTCGACCGGATCGACGCCCTCGTCGGATCCGGTCCGAGCCGGTCACCGCTCGGCCTGCGGGTGAACGCCCAGATCGGCGCCGGCGCCATCGGAGCGCTGTCGACCGCCACCGCGACGTCGAAGTTCGGGGTGGCGCTGCGCGACGAGGGCGCCCGCGCCTGGGTCGTACGCGCGTATGCCGACCGCCCCTGGCTGACCCGGCTGCACACCCACTCCGGCTCGCAGGGGCTGACCCTCCAGCTGATGGCACAGGGCGTACGGGCCCTGTACGACCTCGCCGAGGAGATCAACGCGGCCGCCGGGCGCCGGCAGATCGACACCCTCGACATCGGCGGCGGGCTGCCGGTCAACTTCGGGTCCGACGAGGAGACCCCCACCTTCGCCGCGTACGCCCGGCTGCTGCGGGACGAGGTGCCCGGGCTGTTCGACGGGCGGTACGGACTGGTCACCGAGTTCGGCCGCGCGCTGCTCGCCAAGCACGGCACGGTCCTCACGCGCGTCGAGTACGCCAAGACCGCGGGCGCCCGGCCCATCGCGGTCACCCACGCGGGCGTCCAGATCGCCACCCGTACCGTCTACGACCCCGAGTCGTGGCCGCTGCGGATCGCCGCGTACGACGCCAAGGGGCTGCCCAGGACCGGTCCCGCCGTCGTCCAGGACATCGCCGGGCCGGCCTGCTTCGCGGGCGATCTGCTCGCCGCCGGGCGCGCGCTGCCGCGGCTGGAGCAGGGCGATGTGGTGGCTGTCCTGGACACCGGCGCGTACTACTTCAGCAACCACTACGCGTACAACAGCCTCGCCCGCCCCGGCATCCACGGATTCCACGCCGGCCCGGACGGGGTGCGCTTCGTGACCGTGCGGGCCGCACAGACCGTGGACGAGATCGTCGCGGAGTCCGGGGGTGCCCTGGCGGACGCGCTGCTGTAGCGGGCGGCTGCCGCACCCCGGTGGTTCCATGGACCCATGACCAGCAGAAGTGTCGTCGTCGAGCGCCGGATCGCCGCGTCCTCCGGGCGGGTCTGGGAGGCCCTGACGGACCTCAAGGGCGCGGAGCGCGTGCTCAGCGGGGTGCAGAAGGTCGAGGTGCTCACGGAGGGCGGCTTCGATGTCGGCACGCGGTGGCGTGAGACCCGGCGGATGCTGGGCAAGGAGGCCACCGAGGAGATGTACGTGACGGTGAGCGAGCCGCCGGAGCGCTTTGTGGTGGAGGCCGACAACCACGGCGCCCACTATGTGTCCGTGTTCGCGCTGCGGGCCGACGGCCCGGAGACGACGACCGTCCGGATGACGTTCTCGGCCGTGCCGCCGGGAGGCGTGAGGGGGCTCCTCGCCAAGGTGTTCGGCCGCCTGGGCGAGCGGGCCGTGGCCAAGGCGATCGAGCGGGATCTCGCCGACGTCGCTGCGGCGGTGGAGGGCCGCGGCTGACGCTCGTACGGCCCAACCGCCCGGACGGCAGGCATCACGGGCGACCTGACGGGCAGAAACCTTTTCACCGGCAAACGGGAGAGGTGCCACATGGCCACGTCCGCGACCACCGAAGCGCCGGGCCAACAGCCGTCACTCAAACGGGCCATCGGCCCGAAGCTGCTGATCCTGTTCGTGATCGGCGACATCCTCGGCACCGGTATCTACGCCACGACGGGCAAGGTCGCGGGCAAGGTCGGCGGCGCGCTGTGGCTGCCGTTCGCGATCGGCTTCCTGGTGGCGGTCATGACGGCGGCGTCGTACGTCGAACTCGTCGGCAAGTACCCCAAGGCGGCCGGCGCCGCGCTCTACACCCAGAAGGCGTTCAAGCTCCCCTTCCTCACGTTCATCATCGCCTTCATGGTGATGTGCTCCGGGCTGTCCTCCGCGAGCGCCGCGGCCCGCGCGTTCAGTGGGGACTACTTCCAGGAGTTCACGGACGCCATCCCGCCGACCGCCGTCGCGATCCTGTTCATCCTCGCCCTCGCCTCGCTCGCCCTGCGCGGTGTGTCGGAGTCCGTGAAGACCAACGTGGTGCTGACCCTCGTCGAGCTGACCGGCCTGCTGGTGGTCCTCGCGATCGGGGCCTGGGCGGTGTTCTCCGGCGGCGGGGAGCCTTCCCGGCTGGGCGACTTCGAGGCGGAGGGCACGGGATTCGCGCTGATGACGAGCGTGCTGGGCGCCACCGCGCTCGGCTTCTTCGCCTTCGTCGGCTTCGAGGACTCGGTCAACATGGCGGAGGAGACGAAGGACCCGGTCCGCACCTTCCCGCGTGCGATCTTCACCGGCGTCGCCGTCACGGGCACGATCTACGTGCTGGTCGCGCTCGTGTCCTCGCTGCTCGTCCACTACACGACGCTGGAGAAGTCCAGCGGACCGCTTCTGGAGGTGGTCAAGGCGGGTGGCGTCGCCTTCCCGCCGAAGCTCTTCGCCCTGATCGCCCTGTTCGCGGTCACCAACTCCGCGCTGATCAACATCATGATGGCCTCGCGGCTCTGTTACGGCCTGGCCAACGAGAAGGTCCTGCCGCCCGGCATGGGCCGGGTGCTCCCCAACCGCCGTACGCCCGTCACCGGGATCATCTTCGTCACCCTGATCGCCATCGGCCTGGTGTCCACGGGCGAGATCGAAGGCCTCGGCGACACCACGGCCTTCCTGCTGCTCTGCGTCTTCGCCGTGGTCAATGTGGCGGTGCTGGTGCTGCGCAAGGACCCCGTCGAGCACGAGCACTTCCGTACGCCGACGGCTCTGCCGGTGCTCGGGGCGATCACATCGGTCATCCTGGCCAGCCCACTGTCGGACCGGGCGGCGGACGTCTACATCCGGGCCGGGGTACTGCTGGCGATCGGGATCCTTCTCTGGGCCGTCAACAAGGTGTGGATGAAGGTCCGCCACGAGGAAGAAGCGGCCCGAGGCTGAGGAGGGCCGAGGGTTGAGGAGGGCCGGGGACTGATCAGGGCGGGGACTGATCGGGGGACTGATCGGGGCGGGGCCGAACCGGGCGGCGCGGACCTTATCGGACCGCAGGCATGTTCCGATGGAAAATGCCAGAACTCCCACCTGGCACCACTCCGGTGCGTAACCTCTCGACTACGGGCGTACGTCCGAGCCGTTCGCACACGTGCTGGAGGGGGATTTCCGCGTGCCCGGAATCGACGAGTGTCTGCTCCAAGCCATGCGGCTGCCCGGGGTGCGCGGCGCCGCCCTCGTCGACTGGACCAGTGGACTCGCCCTCGGCACGGTCGGGGACGCGGCGGGCGACGACCACGAGACGGCGGCGGCCGAGACCGCCGAACTGGCGCGCATGGCGGCGGAGCACCCCACCTTCGCCCCGGTGGGCGCCGTCGAGGGCCAGGGCGGGGACCCCGGCAAGAACCCTCCGGTCGAGGATCTCGTCGTCACCACCCGCACGTGTTATCACGTCCTGCGCTTCGTCGAGACGAGCTTTGACAGCAGCGTCCTGCTCCATCTATGGCTCGACCGCGCGGAGGGCAACCTCGCCCTCGCGCGGCTGCGGATGCGGGACCTGACCGAACGGCTGGTGCTGGAGTGACCGTCTCCCCGATGCTGCTGCGGCTCTCCGCGGAGCGGGCCACCGGGGCGCTGTTACGGGACCGGGGGACGCTGTACCTCGTCGACGGCCAGGTGGTGCACGCCGAAAGCCCGGCCGCGCCCGGCATCGACGTGCTGCTGACCGCGTCCGGCCGGCTGCGCTCGGACGGCTGGCAGGAGGCCCTCCGCGAGGCCGGGGCACTCGGCCGGGTCGGCCGCCATCTGGTGGACAGCGGCCGGCTCACCGGCGGCGAGCTGGAGATCTGCCACCTCGGCGCGCTGTACGACGCGGCGTTCTTCGCGCTCGCACCCGGCAGCGGCCCCTCCCGGTTCCGTTACGGGGTGGCTCACTGGATCGGCCCCGTACGGCCCGTACCGGCCGAGGCCGTCGAGCGGGAGACGTTACGGCGCCGGGCCCTGCTCGACCGGCTCTGGGCGCATCCGGAGACCGACACCGCGCCCGTCGTCCCCACGCCCCGGCCGTCGGGCGTACGGGCCGCCCCGCGGCAGCGTGCCGTGCTCGACCTGGCGGACGGCGTACGCACGCCCGCCGACATCGCGAGGGCCCTGGGCCGCCCCGCGTTCCACACCCTGATCGATGTGCGCCGACTGGCCGCGGCCGGTCTCGTCGAGACCCCGCGCACCACCGCCATCGCCCCCGTACCGCCCCCCGATGTCGCCCGGGTCATGGAGGACTCCGTCGATCCGGACGTCGCCCTGCTCCGCCGGCTCCGTGACGCCCTGGAGGCAACGCTGTGATGCGCGCGATGAGACAGCGCGCCGAGAGGAGACAGCTGATGACCGCGAGTACCGGAGTCCTCGACGAACTGCACCGGTTGAGGACCCGGTTACCGCAGGTCACCGGTGCCCTCGCGGCCAGTGTGGACGGTCTCGTCCTGGCCAGGGACACCCCGGACGCGGAAGCGGAGACCGTCGCCGCGCTGACCGCCGCGGCGCTCGGCGTGGCGGTGCGGCTCACCGAGGCGACCGGCCAGGGCGGCTTCCGCGAACTGCTCGTACGCGGCGAGAGCGGCTATGTGGCGACGTACGCGGCGGGGGCCGCGGCCGTGCTCACCGTCACGGCCGAGCCACGCGTCAACGTCGGCCGGCTGCACCTCGAGGCCCGAAGAGCCGGTGCACGCATAGGCGAACTCGTCAACGGCGCGCTCGAACGCCCCTGACCCCCGAACACACCATCCATCCCAATGAGTTCAACCGACAGGAAAGGCACCACCATGGCCAACACCGAAACCACCCTCAAGGAAGCGATGTCCACGATCGACGGCGCCGTCGGGGCCGCTCTCGTCGACTACACCAGCGGCATGGCCCTCGGCACGATGGGCGGCGGTAAACATCTCGACCTGAGCGTGGCGGCCGCGGGCAACACCGATGTGGTGCGGGCGAAGCTCCGCGCGATGGAAATGCTCGGCCTCCAGGACGAGATCGAGGACATCCTCATCACGCTCGGCTCGCAGTACCACCTGATCCGTCTGCTCAAGGCGCGCGGCGGCAACGGGCTGTTCCTGTACATGGCCCTCGACGCCAAGCGGGCCAATCTGGCGATGGCCCGCCACCAACTGCGCAAGATCGAGGCAGAACTGGAGGTCTGACGGTCCGACGGACCAAAGGTCCGACACCTGGCCGATGCCCCGCCGACCGCTCAGCGGCGCCGTGCCCCGCCCGGGGCCGCGTCTCCGGCGGCGGGGCCGGTGGTGCGGTAGCCCTTCACCTGGGCGCCGGCCGGCCTGCCCTTCGTCACCCAGTCGGTGCGCACCCACAGAAGAGTCTCCGCGGCGCGCTCCCGCCGGCCCAGGGCACACGCCTTGACCCAGAGTCCGGCACCGGCTCCCGCCAGAAGCAGCCCTCCCGCCGCCGGGACGGCGAACGCGCTCGCCAGGGCGACGGCGAACGCCGGCAGCAGCCACCAGCGGTGCGCGCGCCGCCAGTTGCGTGCCGTCACGGCCCGGTCCTGGAGGAAGTCACCCCGGGCGGCCCGGGTGGCCGCACCCTCCAGCGCCCGGTAGTTGCTCCTGCGGACCGATGCCACGACGGCCGCCGCGATCAGGAACAGCGCAGCCCCGCCGTACAGTCCGATCCTGCGCCCGGTCAGCCCTTCGGGCACCAGCCCGATGCCCGCGGCGAGGGCGCCGAGCCACATCATCGGGGCCGCTCCGGCCCGTACGATCACCGCAACTCGCGCCAGTGTGTGGCCTCCGCGACCCACGCCCCTGCTCCCTTCACGCGTATGCCCTTCGGGCGCGGAGAGTAGCCCGGGTTTCTGAGGAACGAGTGAGAAGGACCCCGGACCGGCACGTTGAGTCCATGAACAGGACCCGGGACCAGCACGTTCAGTCCATGAACAGGCCCCGGTCCGCCGCCCGCACGTCGAACTCCTCCAGCCGCGCCTGCGCGTCCGGGAGGTCGTCGCACATCGCCTCCAGCAGCACCCGGCCCAGCAGCATCGGCGCGCACGCCGTGTCGAAGGCCAGGCCAGTGCCGACCGCCGCCGGGATCAGCAGATCGCTGTGGGCGGCGACCGGCGCGAAGGCCGAGTCGGCGACCGTGACGACGGACAGTCCAGCCGAGCGGGCGTACGCGAGCGCCTCGACGACCTCCTTCGGATGGCGCGGCAGGGCGAAGCACAGCAGCGCGCTCGCGCCCGCGCGGCGGGCGGCGTCGATGCGGTCGGCGAGCATCGTGCCGCCCTCGTCGAGGAGGCGTACGTCCGGGTGGACCTTGGCCGCGAAGTACGCGAAGCCGCGGGCCTGCGAGGAGGCGGCGCGCAGGCCGAGGACCGGCAGGGGGCGGGAGGCGGCGAGCAGCCGCCCGGCCTGCTCGACGGGGGCCGGGTCGGCCAGCATCTCGGCGAGGTGCCGCAGATTCTCGATCTCGGCGTGCACCGCCTGCTGGTACTCGTTGAACGCGTCCTTGTCCGCGGCCGGTTCGGCGGGCGCCACCTCACGCAGATGGCGGCGCAGCGCCGGGTAGCCGTCGAAGCCGAGCGCGACGGCGAAGCGGGTGACGGAGGGCTGGCTGACCCCGGCGAGCTCGGCCAGCTCGACGCTGGACAGGAAGGGCACATCGCCCGCCCGGCGCACCATGCAGTGGGCGATACGGCGCTGCGTGGGCGTGAGCCGGTGCCCCTCGAAGAGCTGCTGCAGTCTTGCGGCAGGGCTGCTGTTGTCGTTCATGCCGTCCCCCAGGTCGTCTCACCGAACGTCCGGCTGCGTATTCAGCCACCAAGAACTCTGCATGACATTATGCAGGCCGGGCAAGGGACGCCCGCCGATCAGAGTCGACGCAGTGGACAAGCACTTCCCCGAGGACCCGGAGGACGGCGCGAACGCCTGGGCCGCGGCAAACGGTCTCACCGAGAAGGCCGGACAACAAGGCCTGACGACAGGGGGGCCAGCCCCACTGACGGGCCGGTCCGCGCTCCCTACTGTGGGGAGCATGGACGCACGTGACCACGAGCTCACGAAGGAGCTCGACGCCACCCTTCACGCCCGCCGAGAGCTGGGCAGCGAGTACGAGTCGGCGCTCATCGAGTCGTTCCTCGAGAAGGTCGAGCAGCGCATGGACGCCACCATCGACCGCGGCGTCCGGCGCCGGCTGGCCGAGCGGCGGACGACCGCTGCCCGGGGCGCGCGCCCCGGGCAGCCCGGCACCGGATCCGGCTTCGGCGAGCGCTTCGGCCTCGGGATCGTCACGATGGTCCTCGCGGTGCCGCTGTCGGCGATCGGTGCGGTGAACGCCGGCATCGAAGGCCTGGTCGTCACCTGGGCCGGCATCGTCGGCGTCAACGCGGTGTACGCCTTCCGCGGCATGCCCTGGTTCGGCCGCCGGACGAAATCCGACTGGGAGGACTGAGGCGTCCCGCGCCGCGTCGAGGGTGCCGCCGGGGACTCAGGCCTGCCGTGTCGGCAGCACGATCACCTGCCGCAGGTTGATGTGGCGCGCGCGGCTGACGGTGTAGGCGATGAGGTCGGCGACCTCCTCCGACGTGACGATCTCGACCGATGCGAGCAGCGCCTCCAGCTGGCCGTTCAGCTCGGGGTCGGTGATGTGGTCGCGCAGCTCCGACTCGACGAAGCCCGGCTCGATGTTCGTGACGCGTACGTCGCGCGGGCCCAGCTCGGTGCGCAGCGACTCCGAGAGATAGGTGAGCGCCGCCTTCGACGCCCCGTACACGGCGTAGTTCGGGAAGGTGATGTGCGCGGCGATCGAGGAGATGTTGACCAGGTCGGCCGGCTTGCCGTCGGCGGCCGCGGCGACCAGATCACCGTTGAAGGCCCGGATCGTCCGCAGGACGCCCGTCACATTGGTTTCGAGCGTCCGCTGCCACTCGTCGATGCGGCCTTCGTCGATCGCGTTGGGCAGCATCACCCCGGCGGCGTTGACGACCAGGTCGACCGGTCCGTACTCCTGGTGGATCCGCTCGACCGCGGCGGCGACGGACGCGTCGTCCGTGACATCGGCGGTGACGGCGAGGGCCTGTCCCCCGTCGGCGGTGATCTTGTCGGCCAGCTCCCGCAGCCGCTCGCTCCGGCGGGCCAGCAGCGCCACCCGGGCGCCGTGCGCGGCGAGCAGCCGGGCGGTGGCGGCGCCCATGCCGCTGGCGGCGCCGGTGACGACGGCGGTGCGTCCTGCGAGGTTCTCGTAGCTCATGGCTTCTCCCGTACGGGGTCGGTGGTGGATACGCACCACTGTCCGCGCCGTACCCGCGCCTACCCAGGGCTGAGCTTTTCCTGGGTCTGCCAGTACCAGGCTCCGCACCCCGCTCCCGGCCTAGGCTCGTCCCATGGACGGTGACCTGGGAGATTTCCTGCGCTCACGGCGCGCCCGCATCCAGCCCGAGGAGGTGGGGCTGACCTCGCACGGGCGGCGCCGCGTGCCAGGACTGCGGCGCGAGGAGGTCGCGCAGCTCGCTGGCGTCAGCGTCGACTACTACATCCGCCTGGAGCAGGGCCGCGGGCCGGGGGGCACCTCCCGGACGAAGTCCGGGGGAGTCTCCGACGCCGTACTGGACTCGATCGGGCGCGTACTGCGCCTCGACGAGACCGAGCAGGCGCACCTGCGGGACATGGCCCACCCGAAGCGGAGGAGGAGCAGTACGTCGCGGGCGTCGCAGACGGTGCGCCCAGGGGTGCGGCTGCTGCTCGACGGCATCGGCTCCGCGCCGGCCTTCGTCTTCGGCCGGCGCCTGGACGTCCTTGCCTGGAACGCGCTGGGGGACGCGCTCGGCGGGTACTCCCGTTTGGAGCCCGTCGCCCGCAACATCGCCCGGCAGGTCTTCCTCGACGAGCGGACCGCTGATCTCTACCCGGAGTGGGACGCCGTCGCCGCCGAGACCGTCGCGTGGCTGCGCCTGGTCGCGGGCCGCCATCCCGAGGACCGGCGGCTGAGCGAGCTGGTCGGCGAACTGTCCCTGAAGAGCGAGGACTTCCGGCGGCTGTGGGCGGACCACCAGGTCAAGGAGAAGACGCACGGGATCAAGCGGATGACCCACCCGGAGGTGGGCGAGCTGACGCTCCCGTACGAGACGCTCACGCTCCCCGGCGACCCGGACCAGATGCTCGTCGTCTACACCCCGGAGCCCGGCTCGCCCACGGCGGAGCGGATCGCGCTCCTCGGCTCGGCTTCGGCTTCGGCTTCGGCTTCGGCTTCGGCTTCGGCTTCGGCTTCGCAAAAGCGGTACCAGCGCGACACGTTGACGCAGCACCCGCTTAACACGCGTCCGGCACAGTGAGGGGTGTCGGCGTCAAGGACCTCCGGAGCGGCTCCCGGACCTCCATGGACGCCCGGACGCGGAGTCGGCCCTGAACCCGGACCGCGTCCCTCGCGGGGACCGCCGTCGTCCCGCCCCCCGGGTCTCCCGGGGGTGCGGCGGTCCCCGCGCACCACTTCTTCCGCCGTGCGGCTACTTGGCCCCGGTCCTGGCCAGGAACGACAGCAGGTCCTGGCGGCTCACCACGCCGGTGGGCTTGCCCTCGACCAGCACGATCGCCGCGTCCGCCGCACCGAGCACGGACATCAGATCGCCCACCGGCTCACCGGAGCCGACCTGCGGCAGCGGCGCGCTCATGTGCTTCTCCAGCGGGTCGTTCAACGACGCCCGCTGCGTGAACAGCGCGTCCAGCAGCTCCCGCTCCACGACCGAGCCGATGACCTCGGCGGCCATGACGTCCGGGTGCCCGGCGCCCGGCTTGACGATCGGCATCTGCGAGACGCCGTACTCCCGCAGGACGTCGATGGCCTGGCCGACCGTCTCCTCGGGGTGCATGTGCACCAGCGACGGCAGCGCGCCCTCCTTGTGCTCCAGGACGTCGGCGACCCGCGGCTCGTCGCCGGCCTGGTTCAGGAAGCCGTAGTCGTTCATCCACTCGTCGTTGAAGATCTTCGAGAGGTAGCCGCGCCCGCTGTCCGGGAGCAGCACGACCACGACGTCGTCCGGGCCGAGCCCCTCGGCGACGCGCAGTGCCGCGACGACGGCCATGCCGCAGGAGCCGCCGACCAGCAGGCCCTCCTCCTTGGCGAGGCGGCGCGTCATCTGGAAGGAGTCCTTGTCGGACACGGCGACGATCTCGTCCGTGACGTTCGGGTCGTAGGCGGTGGGCCAGAAGTCCTCACCGACGCCCTCGACCAGGTACGGCCGGCCGGAACCGCCGGAGTAGACGGACCCCTCGGGGTCGGCGCCCACGATCCGCACCGTGCCGCCGCTGATCTCCTTCAGATAGTTGCCGGTGCCGGAGATGGTGCCGCCGGTGCCGATGCCCGCGACGAAATGGGTGATTTTCCCCTCAGTCTGCTCCCACAGTTCGGGACCGGTGGTCTCGTAATGCGAGCGCGGGTTGTTGGGGTTGGAGTACTGGTCGGGCTTCCAGGCACCCGGCGTCTCCCGCACCAGACGGTCCGAGACGTTGTAGTACGAGTCCGGGTGCTCGGGGTCGACCGCCGTCGGGCAGACGACGACCTCGGCACCGTAGGCGCGCAGCACATTGATCTTGTCCGTGGACACCTTGTCCGGGCAGACGAAGATGCACTTGTAGCCCTTCTGCTGGGCCACGATGGCAAGGCCGACGCCCGTGTTGCCGCTCGTCGGTTCGACGATCGTGCCGCCCGGCTTGAGCGCGCCGCTCTCCTCGGCGGCCTCGATCATGCGCAGGGCGATGCGGTCCTTCACCGATCCGCCGGGGTTGAAGTACTCGACCTTGGCGAGCACCGTCGCCTGAATGCCCGCGGTCACGCTGTTGAGCTTCACCAGCGGGGTATTGCCAACCAGACTGATCATCGAGTCGTGGAATTGCACCGTAAGTCTCCGGGATCTCCGTAGTGGTTCCGCCAGCGTATGCGTACGGGAGCGAGATTGGGCGACGGTCCTTGCGGGGCACTTAGCTCTTGTACGACTGCACGGCTACGAGGAGGTGGCTGGGACTGTGTCGAGGGCGAGGGTGGCGCGGCGCATCGCGGCAGGCGCGGCATACGGCGGCGGGGGGATCGGCCTGCTCGGCGCTGCGACGGTGACTCTTCTGCTGGCCGAGGTACAGCTGGCAAAAAGATCCGTGGGGGGTGGCACCGCGCCCTGCCCACCCGGCTCGGACGGGCTGTACGGCACGGCTTTCGGGCTGTCCGATCCGCTGCGGCTGGTCCTTCTGGGCGACTCGACAGCAGCCGGTCAGGGGGTCCGCCGAGCGGGCCAGACGCCCGGGGCGCTGCTGGCCTCCGGACTTGCCGCGGTGGCGGAGCGCCCGGTGGACCTGCGGAACGTGGCACAGCCGGGGGCGATGTCCGACGACCTGGAGCGGCAGGTCTCGCAGGCGGTCCAGGACCCGGCCCGGCCCCCCGACGTCTGCGTGATCATGATCGGGGCGAACGATGTGACGCACCGCATGCCGCCGACCCAGTCCGTGCGGTACCTGTCGGCGGCGGTGCGCAGGCTGCGTACGACCGGCGCGGAGGTGGTGGTGGGCACCTGCCCGGATCTCGGCACCATCGAGCCGGTGTACCAGCCGCTGCGCTGGCTGGCCCGCCGCGTCTCCCGGCAGCTCGCGGCGGCGCAGACGATCGGCGTGGTGGAGCAGGGCGGCCGTACGGTCTCGCTGGGCGATCTGCTGGGACCCGAGTTCGCGGCGAACCCGCGCGAGATGTTCGGCGCGGACAACTACCACCCCTCGGCGGAGGGGTACGCGACGGCGGCGATGGCGGTGCTGCCGACGCTGTGCGCGGCGCTGGGGCTGTGGCCGGAGACGGACCGGCTGGACGCCGACCGTCACGAGGGCATGCTGCCGGTCGCCAAGGCGGCGGCGGAGGCGGCGAGCGAGGCCGGTACGGAGGTCACGGGCGCCCGTGCCCCGTGGGCGCTGCTCAAGCACCGCAGACGGCGGCGGCTGCCGGTGCCGGGGGAGCCGGAGCCCGCGGCCCCGGCGACCAGGCATGCCGAGGTCCACGAGGCCGACTGACCCGTGCCGAGGCGAGACGCCGACCGACCCGTGCCGAGGCGAGACGCCGACCGACCCGTGCCGAGGCGAGACGCCGACCGACCCGTGCCGAGGCGAGACGCCGACCGACCCGTGCCGAGGC
>NZ_JBSGZO010000079.1:14372-24869 GCF_053611045.1 Streptomyces sp. NPDC054841
CGGGACGCCGACCGACCCGTGTCGGGGCGGGACGGTGTGTCCGTCCTCGAACTCCCCCTACGCCCTGCGGCGTGGGGGGGGGACCCCCAGGCGGGCCCGGGTTACCCGCCATGACGGACCCGGGGCCGCGTAAGCGAGCGCTTAGAAAAGAGGCCCGCATCACACAGTCCGTACGGTGACCCACGCGATACGTGGGGGTAACTTCCAGACAGTCGCCCCTACGCACCTTCCCTCACTGGAGCCGTGATGCCCGAAGCCGTGATCGTTTCTGCCGCCCGCTCCCCCATCGGCCGGGCCTTCAAGGGCTCGCTGAAGGACCTGCGGCCGGACGACCTGACCGCGACCATCATCGAGGCCGCGCTCGCCAAGGTCCCCGAGCTGGACCCGAAGGACATCGACGACCTGATGCTCGGCTGTGGCCTCCCCGGCGGCGAGCAGGGTCACAACCTGGGCCGGATCGTCGCCGTGCAGATGGGGATGGACCACCTCCCCGGCTGTACCGTCACCCGCTACTGCTCCTCGTCGCTGCAGACCTCCCGGATGGCACTGCACGCCATCAAGGCCGGTGAGGGCGACGTCTTCATCTCGGCCGGTGTCGAGATGGTCTCCCGCTCCGTGAAGGGCACCTCCGACGGCCTGCCCGACACCCACAACCCGCTCTTCGCCGAGGCCGAGGCCCGTACCGCCGCCGTCGCCGAGAGCGAGGGCGCGAGCTGGCACGACCCGCGCGAGGACGGCCTGATCCCGGACGCGTACATCGCGATGGGCCAGACCGCGGAGAACCTGGCGCGCCTGAAGGGCGTGACCCGCCAGGACATGGACGAGTTCGGCGTGCGGTCGCAGAACCTCGCCGAGGAAGCCATCAAGAACGGCTTCTGGGAGCGCGAGATCACCCCCGTGACGCTGCCGGACGGCACGGTCGTCAGCAAGGACGACGGCCCCCGCGCCGGCGTCACGCTGGAGGGCGTCCAGGGCCTGAAGCCGGTCTTCCGCCCCGACGGCCTGGTCACCGCCGCCAACTGCTGCCCGCTCAACGACGGCGCCGCCGCGCTCGTGATCATGTCCGACACCAAGGCGCGGGAGCTGGGTCTGACCCCGCTGGCCCGGATCGTGTCCACCGGCGTCTCCGGCCTCTCCCCCGAGATCATGGGCTACGGCCCGGTCGAGGCGAGCAAGCAGGCGCTGTCCCGCGCCGGCCTGACCATCGGCGACATCGACCTGGTCGAGATCAACGAGGCGTTCGCGGCCCAGGTCATCCCGTCCTACCGCGACCTGGACATCCCGCTGGACAAGCTGAACGTCAACGGCGGTGCGATCGCCGTGGGCCACCCCTTCGGCATGACCGGCGCCCGCATCACCGGCACGCTGATCAACTCGCTCCAGTTCCACGACAAGCAGTTCGGCCTGGAGACGATGTGCGTCGGCGGCGGCCAGGGCATGGCCATGGTGATCGAGCGCCTGAGCTGAGCCGACCCTGCCGGACCGGGGTGCGGGAGGGGCCCGGAGGGCTTCTCCCGGTCCCTCCGAAAGGGCTTTCTCAACCCCGCCGCGTCCGAGCCGTGACCTAATCTCCCCCAGGATGTGACCTATCTCCTGGGGGAGATGCGTTCACCGAGGTCAGAGGGGCTTTGGGGTTAAACATCCAGCCCAAAGTTCTGTCCATTTCGTGACGTAATGCACTGACACCAGGCATCGGCTCACGACAAGCTGATGTAGTAAGTCGGGGAATCCATTGAAACCGGGAGTATGTCAGTGAGCGCCATGTCCCTCGCCCTGCTGCTGACCACGGCCGCTGCCGCGGCTGTGGGCGCCGCTGCCCTGCACACCACTCTTGGGCTGCGCAAGCAGGTCGCCGCCCTGCGTACGGAGCTGGCCGCCGCGAGCCGTCACGGCAGCGGCCCCCTCGCCTCCGTCCCGCAGGCCCGCACCGCACCCGCCGCCGAGATACGGGCCGCCGTCGCCGAGGCCCTCGCCGAGGAGCGCGAGCGCGAGCTGGCCGAGGCGCGCGCCTTCTGGGCCGCGCAGGAGGCCCGCGACGCCGCCGACGCCCCGACGATGCTGGGCGGCCTGGCGGGCCTGGCCGAGGACGGCCCGCTCTTCGTCCCGCGCCAGGCCGACTTCGCCGGTCTGGAGTCGATGGATCTGGAGGCCGCCGAGATGCTCGACGACCTCGCGGACCTGGCCGAGTTCGCCGAGCCGCCGGCCGAGTTCGCCGACGACTCCCCGGAGCTGGCCGCGGCCCGCCGCCGGCACCCCTCGCACCCCGACTTCGTCCCGGTGCAGACACCGGTCGTCACCGACCATGAGCGCACCGTGTCCCGCCTGGAGGAGCTCGCCGACACCGGCACCGCGCTCACCGACGTACGCCCCGGCCCGCTGGGCACGCTCGACGTGTATGTCTTCGCCGACGGCACGACGCTCTGCATGACCCCCGGCCACCGGGAGACCGCCGAGCGGCTCGCCGAGGCGCTGCGCGCCGGCGAGGCGCCGGTCCTGCTGGGCGGCTCGGGTGTCTCCGGCGCCTACGCGCTGACGTTCTCCTGCGGCGCCGGTGAGAACGTCTACATCCTCGCGGACCGCGTCATCGCGTCTCTCTGAGCTCCGGGAGCCCCCGGAGCCCCCGGAGCCCCGCACGTTCGCACGGGGCTCGCAGGCTCACAGCTGCGCCCGCCTCGCCGCCCCCTCCACGAGATCCACGGCCTCGCCCAGCTCCTTCGGCGAGGCCGCTGCCATGCGCAGGGCTTCGGCCAAATCCGTCCCGGCCACCACCAATTGGTCCGCGACCGCGAAGACGCCCGCGTCCGGCATGATCCGCGGCGCCTCTCCCGGCGCCTCGATCCGATGGGCGCGTACGGCCAACTCCCTGGCCAGCGCCAGACCTTCGGCCGCGGCGCCCCGCTGCAACCGGCTCTGCGGGGCCGCCCGCAACCGGTCGGCGAATCGTTCCACGGCCGCTGTCAGAGGTGTCGTATCAAGCACGCCGCGACCCTATGCGCCGGTGCGGGACTGTTGCCAATACGCGAACACTCAGGCACGGTGACGTGAAGGACCACACGCGCAATGCGTCCGGAGGCGCCGATGTCCCAAGTCTTCTCCGAAGAGACCCACCGCAATCTGCTCTCCCGTATCCCTCACTGCACCGGTCGTGAAGTCGCCGACTGGCTCCGCACCGTCGATGAAGGCCCTTCCCTCTTCCGCTTCGAGGAGAAGGTCAGCTGGCTCCGGAGCGAGCACAACCTCGCGTACGGTCACGCGAAGGCGATCATCCATGAGTACGACCTGAGGCGGGCGGCGCGCAAGCTGCTCTAGTGCCGCGGACGGACGTGCATCCGACACAGAGAAGGGCCCGCCCCGGCAGTGCCGGAACGGGCCCTTCGTAACGTCTGCTACTCGCGACGTCCACTACGTGCGTCAGTCGTCGCCCTGCAGGATCGACAGCAGACGCAGCATCTCCAGGTAGATCCACACCAGGGTCATGGTGAGGCCGAAGGCGGCCAGCCAGGACTCCTCGCGCGGAGCGCCGTAGGTGATGCCGTCCTCGACCTGCTTGAAGTCCAGGGCGAGGAAGCAGGCACCGAGGATGATGCCGATGACACCGAACAGGATGCCGAGGCCACCGCTGCGGAAGCCGAGACCGTCACCGCCGCCGAAGACGGCGAACAGCAGGTTGACGGCCATCAGCAGCAGGAAGCCCATGGCCGCGGCCATCACGAAGCCGTAGAACCGGCGCGTGACGCGGATCCAGCGCATCTTGTACGCGATCAGCACACCGCCGAAGACCGCCATCGTGCCGAGCACGGCCTGGGCGACCACACCGTCCGCGATGTACGTGGAGACGGCACTGGAGATCACGCCGAGGAAGACACCCTCGAACGCGGCGTACGACAGGATCAGCGCGGGCGAGGCCTTGCGCTTGAAGGACTGGACGAGCCCCAGCACCATCGCCACCAGCGCGGCGCCGATGGCGATGCCGTACGACTTGCCAAGGTTGGCCTCGTCGACGGGCAGCAGCACCCAGGACAGGACGGCGGTGAGCACGACCGTACCGAGCGTCATGGCGGTGCGCGCCACGACGTCGTCGATCGTCATCACATTGGTGCGGGCGGGCGCCTGCGGCGGGGCACCCAGCTGGGCGTCCGCCGGGGCGTAGGGGTTGGTCGCGTACGGGTTACCGGCACCCTGGGCGTACGGGTTGGTTCCTGCGGCGGGGCCCCCGGCCTGCTGTGCCGCGTTGAAGCCCGCGTAGCCGTTGTCGCGGCTGAACCCCCGTCGCGAGAAGACCGGGTTGCTGCTCCTCATCTCACTCCTCCATGGCCACCGAGCGCGGCCTTGACACAAGAGTAATGCGAGGGCAAAGACCACGGCCTAGTGCTGAGGGAGGATCTTTCCTGGATCGTGACAGGAGAAAGAGGCTCGCGGCCCCTGTGACCGGGCTCGCGAAGTGCTCAGCCCCAGCCCGGGGATGGCGGCATGGGCCAATTGGGCGGGTCCGGCATGGAATGTCCGCCGGTGAGCGTGGCGCCGGTCGTTCTGCCGCTGAGCCGGCCGAGGAGGGCGTGCCCGCTGCCGCCGATCGTGGGACCGGCGGCCGCCAGCGTCCAGGACCGGCCGAGGTCGACGGCGTCGACGCGGGCGACGGGGAAGCCACGGGCGGTCAGGGCGGCGAGGGTGTCGTCGAGGGCCCAGGCCACATAGGCGGCAGGCCAGTCGGCGGTGCGGTAGCCGGCGTCCAGGTCGACGTGATGGGTCTCCAGCTCGCGCCAGCAGCGGTAGAGGGTGTACCAGGCGGGATGACGCCAGCCCGCCAGCGCCGTGACCAGCGTGTCCCACGCCTCGGCGGGCATGGACGAGGCGTCCTCCAGGAGCCGGGCGAGAGAGGTGCGGACATCGGCGAGGAGTTCGGCGGCGGGCAGGACGGCAGCCGCTTCGACGGCTCGGGCGAGTGCGCCGGCCCCGGCTCGCGGTGCGGGCTCGGCACCGGTACGGGCCACGGCCAGCAGCCACGTATAGGCATCGGCACTGCGGGCCACATGGGCGGCGACATGGCCACGGGTCCATCCGGGCAGCGCCGAGGGGGCCTGCAGACCGGAGTCGCCCTGGGCGGCGAGGGTGGCGGCGAACCGGGCACCGGAGCGGGTGAGCTCGTCGATGACGCCGATGAAATCGAGCATGCCTGCGAATCGCCTTACGTCCGTCTCAGGGAGGACGGAGTCCTCGGGGGATAAAAATCGCAACCGCAACTGCAACCAGAGGCACAAGCGGGCGTTCAAGAGTTCAACGATTTCCTGCTCGCGCCACCGGCAACTGACGTGCCCGGAGCCGGACTCGAACCGGCACGGCCCGAAGGCCAGCGAGGTTTAAGCTCGCCGTGTCTGCATTCCACCATCCGGGCTGGGCACGCGGCTCCGCGTTCGCACACGACCCTATCCGGGCGGATCCCCCGAACAGCGGAGTTCGGACCCGATGTTGTCTTATTTTATTGGCGCCTGAGGGTGCGTCAGCCCAAGTTATGGGCAGTTTGCACATGCCGTTACCCGGCGCACGGGCGCGCGGCCCCGCACCCCGGAATGACGGAAAGTCGCCTCCCCTCCACCACGACTCACCCGCAGGGGCCCCGGGGACGCCGTCATACCAAAGGAGGACCATCGAGCCTCTCGGTCAGACCCAAGAGGGCCTCAGGAACGGGCACCGGGACGGACGATCCGGCACCGGGGCGGGCAGCACGATGGGGTGGTCCCCGAAAAGCGCTGTGACAGGAGAGCCGTCTCGTGACCACCACACCCACCGCCGCCCGCGCCACCGCGGTGGCCGCCCGTGCCATGGATCTGTCGAAGGTCTACGGACAGGGTGAGACCCAGGTGGTCGCCCTGGACCGGGTCACCGTCAGCTTCCACCAGGGTGAGTTCACCGCGATCATGGGCCCGTCGGGCTCCGGCAAGTCCACGCTGATGCACTGCGTGGCCGGTCTGGACAGCTTCAGCAGCGGGTCCGTACGGCTCGGCGAGACCGAGCTGGGTTCCCTCAAGGACAAGCAACTGACGCAGCTGCGCCGCGACAAAATCGGCTTCGTCTTCCAGGCGTTCAACCTGCTGCCGACCCTGACGGCGCTGGAGAACATCACCCTCCCGATGGACATCGCCGGCCGCAAGCCCGACAAGCGGTGGGTGGAGCAGGTCATCGACATGATCGGGCTGTCCGGGCGGCTCAGCCACCGGCCCAACCAGCTGTCCGGCGGCCAGCAGCAGCGCGTCGCCGTCGCCCGCGCGCTCGCCTCGCAGCCCGAGATCATCTTCGGTGACGAGCCGACCGGAAACCTGGACTCCCGCTCCGGCGCCGAGATCCTGGGCTTCCTGCGCAACTCGGTACGGGAGCTGGGCCAGACCGTCGTCATGGTGACGCACGACCCGGTGGCGGCCTCGTACGCGGATCGCGTCATCTTCCTCGCGGACGGCCGGATCGTGGACGAGATGCTCCACCCGACCGCGGACGGCGTGCTGGACCGCATGAAGGAGTTCGACGCCAAGGGCCGGACCAGCTGATCCGTTCCGCCACCGCAGACTTCCGGCCCTCACCTCAGGACTGACTCACACCATGTTCCGTACTGCCTTGCGCAATGTGCTCGCGCACAAGGCCAGGCTGCTGATGACCGTACTCGCCGTGATGCTCGGCGTGGCGTTCGTCTCCGGCACCCTGGTCTTCGCCGACACCCTCTCCAACGCCTTCCGCAACCAGTCGGCGAAGAGCTACGACAACGTCGCCGTCGCCATCACCTCGTTCGCCGACCCGGACGACCCCAAGCAGGAACCCGGTATATCCCAGAAGACCCTCGACAAGATCGGCAAGCTGGAAGGCGTCGCCGGCGCCCAGGGCCGCGTCAGCGGCTTCGCCGGGGTCGCCGACCCCGACGGGAAGCTGATCGGCGTCGGCTGGTCCAACAGGGGCTCCAACTTCGCCCCCGGCAAGGACGGCAAGGACCCCGCGTACGAATTCACCGACGGCTCGGGCCCGGTGAAGGACGATCAGATCGCCCTGGACAAGGACTCCGCTGACAAGGGCAATTACCAGGTCGGTGA
Source organism: Streptomyces sp. NPDC054841 (assembly GCF_053611045.1). Lineage (NCBI taxonomy): Bacteria > Bacillati > Actinomycetota > Actinomycetes > Kitasatosporales > Streptomycetaceae > Streptomyces > Streptomyces sp. NPDC054841. The sequence continues at coordinate 21,446 of NZ_JBSGZO010000079.1, forward strand.
CCGGGTGCGGGTCGCGACCAACGGACCGGTGAAGGAGTACACCCTCAGCGGTGTCTTCACCACCGAGGACGGCGCCGTGAACGCCGGCGGCAGCCTCGTCCTCTTCGACACCCAGGTCGCCCAGAAGCAGTACCTCAAGCCCGGCTTCTTCGGTGAGGCCACCGTCACCGCCGGCCCGGGCGCCGACGACGCGAAGATCCTGGAAGACGTCAAGCCGCTGCTGCGCGACACCGCCGAGGCCAAGGCCGGCCAGGAGCTCGCCCAGGAACAGGCGAAGCAGATCGAGGAGGGCATGAGCGCCCTCAAGCAGGTCCTGCTCGGCTTCGCCGCCATCGCCCTGTTCGTCGGCGTCTTCCTGATCTCCAACACCTTCACGATGCTGGTCGCCCAGCGCACCAGGGAGATCGCGCTGATGCGCGCCGTCGGCGCCTCCCGCAAGCAGATCACCCGCTCGGTGCTGATGGAGGCCGCCGTGGTAGGTCTCGTCGCCTCCGCGGTCGGTTTCCTGATCGGCATCGGCCTGGCCGTCGGACTGCGCTCCGGGATGGCCGCTTTCGACATGAAGATCCCGGCCGGGCCGCTGGTCATCGGGGCGAGCCCGGTGATCGCCGCGCTCTCCGTCGGTGTACTGATCACGATGCTCGCCGCCTGGCTGCCCGGCCGCCGGGCCGCCAAGATCCCGCCGGTGGCGGCCATGAACAGCGTCCACGCGGTGGCCACCACCAAGTCGCTGGTGCTGCGCAACTCCATCGGTGCCGTCATCGCCGGTATCGGCGCGGCGGGAATCCTTTTGGGAGCCTCGGTCGGCGGCGACGACGGCCGGATGTACCTCGGCGCGGGCGCGTTCTTCGCCCTGATCGGTGTGATCATCCTGATCCCGCTGCTGTCCCGGCCCGTCATCGCGCTCGTACGGCCGCTGCTCGTCGGTGCCTTCGGGGTGTCCGGCAAACTGGCCGGCCAGAACGCGGTCCGCAACCCGCGCCGCACCGGCGCCACCGCATCGGCGCTGGCGATCGGGCTCACCCTGGTGACCGGTCTGACGGTGATCGGTGTCACGGTCGGCACGGCCATCGAGAAGACGACCACGGACAACATCAAGGCCGACTACATGGTCACGATGGCCAGCGGCGGGGGCTTGGACAAGTCCGCGCTGAGCGCGCTGGAGAAGGCCCCGGGGGTCTCGGCGGTCTCACCGCAGCAGTCCGTCTACTTCCAGGCCAAGGGCGACTACGTGTCGGCCTCGGCGGTCACGCCCGGCGACATCGAGAAGGTCCTCAACATCGAGGTCGTGAACGGCAGCCTGGACACGCTCGCCAAGGGCGAGATCGCGGTCGCCGAGAAGACGGCCAAGAGCAAGGGCTGGAAGGTCGGCGACAGCGTCGCGTTCACGTTCAACGACGAGAAGAAGAGCACGCTGAAGGTCGGCGCGGTCTACAAGGACAGCGAGTTCCTCTCCCCCGTCATCCTGGACACGAAGATCGCCAGCCCGCACGAGGTCAAGCCGTACCTCCCGCAGATCTTCGTGAAGATGGACGGCGGTGAGTCCGCGGCGAACGAGAAGGCCCTGGTCGACGCACTGGGCGGCAACCCGGCGATCAAGGTGATGGATCAGCAGGACATCCGCGACGAGTTCGGCGGCCAGATCAACACCATGCTGAACATCCTCTACGGGCTGCTGGCGATGGCGCTGATCATCGCGGTGCTGGGTGTGGTCAACACGCTCGCGATGTCCGTCTTCGAACGCCAGCAGGAGATCGGCATGCTGCGCGCGATCGGCCTGGACCGCCCCCGCGTCAAGCGCATGGTCCGCCTGGAGGCCGTGGTCATCTCGCTCTTCGGCGCGGTGGTCGGCATCGGCCTCGGTTCGTTCCTCGGCTGGGCGATCGGCGAAACCTTCGCGGACAAGATCCCGGGCTACGCGCTGGTCCTGCCCTGGGACCGGATCGGGATCTTCCTGGTCCTCGCCGGACTGGTCGGTGTGCTCGCCTCGCTGTGGCCGGCCCGCAGCGCCGCGAAGCTGAACATGCTGAACGCCATCAAGGCCGAGTAGCCGGAGTCGTACGGCAAAGGGCCGGGCTTCCCGAATCGGGGAGGCCCGGCCCTTCCGCTTGCGTCAGGAGCCCGCGCAGTAGCTCATCAGCTGCGTGTGGTTCGCCTTGAACTGGTCGTACACCGCCGCGTTGTCGATCTTCAGCAGCGTCTCGTCATTGGCGCGCAGGGCCTGCCACGAGTAGTTGTGGCTGCCGGTCCAGACGATCTTCTTGCCCGCGACACCGTCGTACTTGCCGTTGACGAGCAGGTACTTGGAGTGGAGCCCGATCTTCTCGGTGCGCCCGGCCGGCGGGGTCTCCCAGCACTCCACGCGCTGGGTGAGCTTTCCGGAGATGATGCCCTCGACGGTCGCGCCCATCGACGGGGTGCCGGTGCCCCCGCCGTTCGGGTTGCCGTCGGCCGCCAGGATGACCGAGCAGCCCGCGTTCACCATGGAGACGAGCTTGCTCGCGACGTGGTCGCGGTAGAAGAGGTTGGCCGCCATCCGCACCTCGGAGCCGGCCGAGCAGTCGACCTTGTCGAGGATGAGCTTGACCGTGTCGGTGGCCGGGTCGGTCTTGTACGTCGTGCCGGACGTCTCCTTGCGCGGGAAGAAGTACGCCTTGTACGCGGGATTCGTCGCGCTGATCGGGGTCTCGTAGTAGTGGTCCAGGCCGCTCCCGGACGTGCCGTACGCCAGCAGGTCGGCGAAGTACGCCTGGTAGATGTCGTACAGCCCGGCGTCCGGGATCGTCACCGCGTTGTTGAAGAGATCGGTGCGCTGGGTGTTCGTCATGTTGGCCGAGGCCTGGACGACGACCTTGTCCGTCCCGCCCACCGAGGAGAACAGGAAGAACTTGTTGTGGTTGATCGCGCCGTCGTCGCCCGGCAGCACGCGGGTGCCGATGCAGCCGCGGTTCGCGGGACAGGCGTAGACCCAGGACGGCTGGGTGCGGTCGGTGCCGAGGCCGGTGGCGAGCCGCGCGTACTCGCCGCCCACCATCGTCGACGAGGTGTGGTCGAGGATCACCTTGACGTTGACGCCGCGTCCCTTGGCGGCGACGAGGGCGTCGGTGACAGGGTTCTCGGTGAAGGTGTACATCGACACGGTGATGGTGCTGCCCGCGGCAGCGGTGTCGATGAGGCCGATGATGTGGTCGCGGATGCGACTCTGGGCGGCCGTGTCGCCGGCCGGGTCGTTGAAGGTGGCCGTCGTGGTGACGGCGGCGACTGCGGCGGTCTGCGCGCCGGCAGCGGTACGGGCCGTGGCGCTGCCCGGCAGGACGGCGCTCGTGAGGAGCGCGGCTGCGGCGGCGGTGCCGAGCAGCCAGGAGGTGCGGCGGTGCACTTGTGGGTTCCCCCCTAGAGGTGGCGTATTCATGACAATCCGGAC
>NZ_JBSGZO010000080.1:0-24691 GCF_053611045.1 Streptomyces sp. NPDC054841
GCTCCGATGAGGCCGGGCCTTGGTGCCATGGGCGTCCGCCCGCGTGCTCAGCGCTCGGTGAAGAGCGGGTTCCACCGGCCCCGGTAGGTGAGAGACGCCTCCCGGAACCCCGTCAGGGGGGTGACCTTCTGATCCTTGAGGTTCACGATCACCAGCCGGTTGCGGAACTCCCCCTTGCCCGGGCTGCAGTTCTTGGGCTCACACATCCAGGCGACGAGAGTCGTGTTGTCCGCCCACCCCAGCAGCTGCTGACCGGGGACGACCGCCGCACGCTTCCCCGTCTTCGCGTCGAGCACCTCGGAGACGACCTTCTTGTCGTCGCCGACGAAGGTGCCCATCGCCAGCTTTCCGTCCGGGGACAGCCCGGAGGCGGGGAGGCCCTTCTGCTCCCGCTGCGGAGCGGGGGCGGGTGTGCCGTCGAGACGGTAGCGGGCCTTCCCGGTCTTGGTCATCGCGGGCTCCCACACGGTGCGGCCGTCGCCGCCCCAGCGGAAGTCGGCGCGCCCGCCGGCCAGTACGGACGCCTGGGGATCGTCCTTCTGCGGCTTCGCGGTGAACTCGGCCTTCCCGGAGGAGACATCGATGACGTAGAAGCCCGAGCGACTCCTCTTCGGCCCCGGCACCTTCTTGTTGTTGAGGTGGTACGACGACTCCTTGAACAAGCCGTCCGGGTTGAGGGAGTAGGACGTCGCGAGGAGCTTCTTCCCGTCGGGCGAGAACTGGACGCCGCCGACTCCCGTCGGGACCTTGATCCAGCGCTGTACGTCACCCGTGGACAGGTCCACGATGCCGATCCGCTTCGCCGGCAGCTCCCGCGGCAGCACCGCGGCGGTCTTCATGCCGGGAGCGACGTCAAGCCACGACCAGTCCGTCCTCCGGTACTCGCCGCTCTCGGTGTCCAGCAGGTTCCAGTCGTACCTGACCACACCGTTCCCGTCGGCTCCCTGCAGCTTCTGCACGGTGAAGTAGGCGGACATGGCGACCTTCTTGGCGGCGATCAGGTCCTGGGGAGGCGACTGGTCGGGGTGGGCCGAGACTTCCCGGGCCTCCGGCCCGCCGTCCTTGCTGATGGCGACGCCGACGCCGGCCGCGACGAGGACCGTGGCCACCGCGAGAGTCGTGAGCACACGCCTGCGACGACGGCCACCGGACGTGGAGACCTCATCGGGGAAACCATCCGTGTGTTCCATGAAATGCCTTCGCTGCCTATCACGCAATACGCGATTCAATTTCGGGATCTGTCGATCCTAGAACGGGGTCGGAGCCCAGTAAATGCAGCCGAGTTGGCATGAGGCTGCCAGCGTGCACCGGGGGCTGTCAGCATGCTGCCAAACTCTGTCACGAACAGTGATGCGGACCGCCCGACTCCATCCCTTACGGACGATTCTGCGAATCTCTGGGGTGCAACGAGGCCCCGGAGAACGGCAATCGGGTCACGCTGCGTGATTTTCCGAGAACCTCAGGACAACCTCAATTCAGTTTACCGGCCTCAGGGCCTGTCCTATGGTCGGGTCGACCCGAGTGAATGCGAGGAATCAATGGCAAAGAATTTCCGGCGCATCGCGGTGGCCGGCGCCACCATGACCGCCGTGCTGGCTCTGTCCGCAACTCCCGCGCTCGCCGACACCGACAGGTATCTCACCTACCCCAACGGCAAGGGGAAGATGACCTACTTCGACGACGGTGACATGTTCCAGGTCTGCGACACCAAGGCCGACGGACACGGAATGATCGGCGTCGTCGAAAGCATGAACTCGACCCTGCTCACCGTGGACGACGGTGGTGACGCGGGCTGCGACAAGAAGGGCTACAACGTCGGCACCATGGACTCCATTCGCATGGGCCTCGCCTGGGACGGTGGCGGCGGCACGATCTACAGCGGCTACTTCAACGAGTAGCCCGCACGGCACGGTTTCACTCTCCGAATTTCGATGAACGCCTGACATGGATGCGAGATCTGTAATGCGCAGGAAGCTCATGCGTGCCGCGGTGGTCGGCTCCGCCGTCGCCGCAGCCGTCACGTTCTCGACGGCGGCCGCCGTCGCCGGTGACATCACCATCAGCAACAGTCACGGAAGTATGAAGTACATCGACGACGGTGACATGTTCCAGGTGTGCGACACCAAGGCCGACGGCTACGGAATGAAGGGCCAGCTGATCTCCATAGGCGCTGAGGACCGAGCCGTCCTCACCGTCGACGACGGCGGCGACGCGGGCTGCGACAAGAAGGGCTACAACGTCGGCAACGGGGCCGGCGAGGTCTACAAGATGGCCCTTGTCTGGAATGGCGGCGGGGACTGGACCTACTCCTACCACTTCAAGGAAGGTCTGGATTAATCCCCGTCACCCCCTCTCTCGGAGAATAGGAGCAAGATGCGAATCGCAATGAAGCGCATGGCCGTCGGCGGTGCCGCCGCTGTCGCCATTCTCGCTGGAACCGCCACCGCGGCCCAGGCGGGAGACATCACCATCAGCAACAGTCACGGGTACATGAAGTACATCGATGACGGCGACATGTTCCAGGTCTGCGACACCAAGGCCGACGGCTACGGCGTCGAGGGCGTCGTCGTGAACGACACCACCCGCGTCCTCAGCATCGACGACGGCGGCGACGCCGGCTGCGACAAGAAGGGCTACAACATCGGCAGCTCGCCCGGCCTGCTCGACTGGTACCAGATGCAGTTCTCCTGGAGTGGCGGTGGCCCCACCGTCTATTCGCAGAAGTTCGACGAATAAGAAGGTCGAGGATCACTCCTGATGAGTAAGAAGTTCACTCGCATCGCCCTGGCCGGCGCCGGCGCCGTCGCAGCCGTCACGCTCGCGGCCACCCCCGCGCTGGCGGATCAGAACATCGTCATCACCCACCCCGACGGTCGCGGCAAGATGACCTACATCGACGACGGTGACATGTTCCAGGTCTGCGACACCAAGGCCGACGGCCAGGGCGTGACGGGCCAGCTCTACCGCAAGAACGCCGAGACCCTTCTGACCGTGGACGACGGCGGCGACGCCGGCTGCGACAAGAAGGGCTACGACGTCCCCAGCAACGGGGAATACCAGATGCAGCTCTGGTGGAACGGCGGAGGCGCCACCGTCTACTCGCAGTGGTTCAACGAGTAGAGGCCGGCAGCCGCTGCAGGGGGCTCTCGTCCGAGGCCCCCTGCAGTGGTGCTCGTGCCGGCTACGCCGCCGGGTCTCCGGATCGGGCGATCATGAGTCCGCGGTGCATCTCTAGGTGGGTGGCGAACCGCGGCAGCGTCTCGGGCAACTCTCGGGTGGCCTGCTCCTGCGCCTCGACCGCGCCTTTCTCGTCTCCGAACCTGGCGAGTAGCAGCGACAGGAAGACGTTCATACGCCACCACGGAACGGCGTGGTCAGAGGTCTGCTCGTAGGAACCGGCCTTGTCGAAAACGCGCCGGCACCACCGCCGCGCGCTCAGCGCCCGTCCGGTTCAGTCACAGTCAGCCGAGATATGGCTGCCCGCGATGCTCCAGGAAGTGACGGAGCCTGAGCCGCTGCGTGTGGTGCATCGGCAGTTCCTCAAGCTCCTCCGGGCCCACGAACCGAAGCTCCGTGGACTCCTCGGAGATAGCGAGCTGGCCGCCGATGATGCAGGCGGTGAAGCAGACATTGAACTGTCGCCGAACCTCGCCGTCTGTGTAGGCGATGATGTGCTTCGGGTCGGTGTACGTGCCGACCAGCCCGGTGATCTCCACGTCCAGGCCGGTCTCTTCCTTGACCTCGCGGACCGCCGTTCCGGGCAGGGAATCCGTGAGCTCCATGCCGCCTCCGGGCAGCGCCCACAGGTCGTTGTCCCGTCGACGCTGGAGCAGGATGCGTCCCTGGTCGTCGGTGACGACGGCCGAAGCCGCGACGACCAGGCTGTTCGGCTTGGGCGCATTCGGATCGTCGTAGTACTCGGTCCGCGCCACGGTCATCCTTCCTGCTGTACCGGCTTCGCCGTCGCCCACACCGCGTTGAAGCTGTCGGCGTATGTGTCGAACATGCCGCCATCGCCGTTGCGGCGGAGATGCCACACAGGGGCACCGTACGCGTTCACTCCCCAGACATGGGCGTTGACCAACAGCTGATCATCAGCGCGGTACAGGGAGTTGTAGAGCGTGGTTCCGTGGGTCCGTATCTCGATGCCAGGGACGCCGATCAGGGGTCGGTAGTGCATGAGGGCCAGTCGGCAACGGGACTCGATGCCGTGGCCGAACCGCTCCTCCTGGCCGCGTGCCTGGACGTTCTCGCTCTCGGCATCGCCGACGGCGATACGAACAGCGCAGCCTTCGGCAGCTCGCTCGCGCAGCAGATCGTTCAGTCGGGGATACGCCTCTTGCAGGAAAATGGCCGCGTACACGAGCACGTCGATCCGCTCGCGGGCCTGCGTCATCATGTCCACGAACGCGGACACGGGGATGTCCGCCCGCTGCTCGTGGAGGGCAACCAGCTCGGGGCTGATCGCGCGGGCGGCGCGGGCCTGCCGAAGCGCCGGCCATAGTGCGTGCACGTCTTCTCCTAGGGCTTCCGCCGCCTGCAAGGCTGTGGCACGGCGCGGCGTACGGCCGAGATTGACCCATCGCTCAACAGATTTGGGGTCCACGTCGACCTGTTTGGCAAGGGTGGCGTACGTCCAGCCTCCAGCCGCCATGACGGCACGTAATCTCTCGTTCGGCACGAGTTTCCCCCTGATCCTTGGGATGGCACTAGGGACGTTCTACCCGACGCAGGACGTCCTCAAGTGGGGTTATGGGGAGGTTCCTCCGTCCTGCTGACCGGCGTGATGATCGCGGAAAGCACCTGCGGCGAAGGGACTGCCGGGGTGTCGTTCACGCCGCTGAGGAGCGTCAACGTGCCAGAGGGAATCGCCCGGACCCATGCACTGCTGCCTTTGCCCACCCGGGAAGCGCGGCCGGTCGACGGCTGTGATGTCTGCGGGTGCCTGGCCGAGCAGCGCGATAAGGCGCGGGCGGCGCGTAACGGGTTGCTCATTGCAACGTCCAATGCGGAGATCCGGGCGCATGCCGAGGGGCACGCGCGATGAGGACCGGCAGCCTTGGTGCGGAGCAGCGCACGTTGATGACAATCCGCGTGTCCCGCGATTCGGGCCGGACGTGGGTGCAGTCGTCGGCTGTGCGTGAGGGTGATCCGGTGGTGCTTTTGGCTGACCCGCTCAGGTACCCGGCGTGCGAGTGCCGCCGTTGCCTCGGCCGGCGCACCGTGACGGCCCGGTCCTTGCGGCCTGCGCCGGTGGAGGAGGCGGGTGCGTCGTGAGGCGGTCGTGGATCGTGCCTCCGGCTCCGCTGCCCAGCGCGTCGTGGCGCCCTCCTCGGATCGCCGACAGCATGCCGCGTCCGCCGGTGAAGGCACTGGCGATGGATGTGATGCCTCATGAGATCCACGTCGGCGACTGGGTGCCGTTCAGCGATCATGTGGGGCGGCCGGTCATCGACTTGCGGGCCGTGGGTCCCGGGCAGCGTCACCGACGGGTGGCTTTCGCGGATCTTCCTCCTGTCACGGTCGGGGGCCGCGTGCGGGTGTACCGGGACTGGGAGCGGGCCGCCGCAGTGTGGGGGCGCGCGTGAAGCGCTTATGCCGCTTTGTGTGCCGGTTCGCCGGTCCGCTGTACGTCTTCGTGATCGCCGCCGGCATCGGCCTGGTCCTGGCCATGGCAGCGGTTGCCGAATGATCTACCGTCCTCGGTCTCCTGGCCGTAATGGGGCGTGACGGGAGGCCGGGACGGGTTGCACCACCTGTATTGACAGCCACAACCACAAAGGAGCAGTCATGGGATGGGGAACCGGCAAGGGCGGCGGCGGGGGCGACGGGAAGCACTCGGGCGGCAAGGACCCGGGCACGTCGAAACCCTCCCCCGACACCGCGCAGCCCAAGTCGCCGCCGAAGCACGGGAAGTAGAGCGCGAAGAGCGATGACGAACAGCATCGGAGCGGCTGAGCAGATCGCCATGCGCGGTCTGCTCGGCACGCTCAACGAAACCCTCCCCTCGCCTCTCGCGCCGGAATGGGAGCGCGCTTTCTGGGCTGTCCCCCGGCATGCCTTCCTGCCGCAGAAGATCTGGCTGGGCGAGGATTTGACGGAATGCACGCGCGGTGCGGCGCCGGAGAGCTGGCTGCGCACGGCGTACGCGGACGGCCCCGTGGTGACGCAGATCAACGACGGCAAGGAGCCCGGCGACGGGGACCGCTGGGCTTCCTCCTCGGCCTCGGCGCCGTCCATCGTCTTCCGCATGCTCGACATGCTCGAAGTCGAGGACGGTCACCGTGTGCTGGAGATCGGCACCGGAACCGGCTGGAACGCCGGACTCCTCACGCATCGCCTCGGGCCGCAGAACGTGACCACCATCGAGGTGGACCCGGTCCTCACCACGAACGCCGCGCTCGCTCTGAAGAACGCGGACCTGGAGCTGAAGGTGATCGGCGGGGACGGCGCAGCCGGCTACACGGCTGCGGCTCCGTACGACCGGATCATCGCCACCTGCTCGGTCCGGCAGGTACCTCGTGCCTGGGTGGAGCAGACGAAACCCGGCGGCTTCATTCTGACTCCGTGGGAGACGCCCTGGTTCTGCTACGGGCTGCTGCGCCTCACGGTAGACGAGACGGGCCTGGCGTCCGGCTGGTTCTCCCCGCACTCGGCGTTCATGCTCATGCGCAATCAGCGCACGGACCTGCGGATCTACCGCGATGTGGTCCGGGATGAACACGTGCCCGCCGAGTCCGTCACGCGCCTGTCGCCATGGGCGGTGACGGGAGACGACCGGGCGGCCCAGTTCGCCATCGGGCTCCAGCTCCGCAACGTCTGGCGGACCTGGCACGACAACCCCGACGTCGACGGCGTCGCCTCCCGGCTCTGGCTCGCCACCACCGACGCCACGTCCTGGGCGGCCGTCGACTGGGACGGCCAGAACAACGAACACTTCACCGTCTGGGAGCACGGTCCGCGACGGCTGTGGAGCGAAGTCGAGGCGGCCTATTGGTGGTGGCGCCACGTCGGCAGCCCCGACCCGGAACGCTTCGGGATGACCGTGACTCATGACGGCCGGCACACCGCCTGGCTCGACTCCCCGGACCACCCCGTGCCCACCATGGGCTGAACCCGCATCAGCCGGAGATGTGGACGGTCCCGGGGTGCCGTCCGAGCCGAGCAAGATCCACCGGACAGGCCCTGGTTCGTACGGCCGGCTCTCCGGTAGGAGGCGCGGGCACGGCGTCCCGGCCGAATACGAGCGCCCGGCTGAGCCGAGGGCAAGCCCCCTGGCTCAGCCGAAGGTGAGCACCCCCCGCGCCACCCGCCCGTGCTCCGCGTCGTCCGCCGCCTTCGCGAAGTCCTCCACCGGGTACACCTCGGTCACCAGCTCGTCGAGCAGCAGCCGTCCCTCCTGGTACAGCCGCGCGTAGAGGGCGATGTCGTGCTGCGGGCGCGAGGAGCCGTAACGGCAGCCCAGGATCGACTTGTCGAGGAACATCGCCGCCGGGAGGAACGTCGCCTCCGCCGTCGGGGCGGGCATGCCGAGCAGGACGGCCTGACCGTGCCGGTCGAGCAGGTCGATCGCCTGCCGGACCAGCCCGGTGTGGCCGACGCACTCGAAGACGTGCGCGGCGCCGTCGGGGAGGATCTCCCGTACCCCGTCCGCCGACGTGAGGAAGTGCGTCGCGCCGAAGAGCCGTGCCGCCTCCTCCTTCGCCGGACTCGCGTCGACCGCGACGATCGTGAGCGCGCCCGCGATCCGGGCGCCCTGCAGCACATTGAGGCCGATGCCGCCGGTTCCGATGACGACGACGGTGTCCCCCGGTGCGACCTTCGCCCGGTTGAGTACGGCCCCGACACCGGTGAGGACGCCGCAGCCGATCAGCGCGGCGGACGTGAGCGGAATGCTGTCGGGGATCTTGACCGCCTGGACGGCCTTCACCAGCGTCCGTTCCGCGAACGCCGAGTTGGACGCGAACTGGAACAGCGGCTTCCCGGCCCGCGAGAACGGCTGCCCCGGCCTCCCGATCGCCTTGCGGCACATCGTCGGCCGCCCCCGGTCGCACTCGGCGCACGCCCCGCAGTTGGCGAGCGTCGACAGCGACACGTGGTCGCCGGGCGCGACATGGGTGACGCCCGGGCCGACCGCCTCGACGACACCCGCGCCCTCGTGCCCGAGAACCACCGGCGCGGGGAACGGGATCGTCCCGTCGATCACCGACAGATCGCTGTGGCACAGCCCGGCCGCGGCGACGGCGACCAGCACCTCACCCGGGCCCGGGTCCCGTATCTCCAGGTCGTCGACCACCTCGACCCGCTCACCGTCGAACACGACACCTCTCACCGCAGCTCCCTGGGTAGGCCGAGCACGCGCTCGGCGATGATGTTCCGCTGGATCTCGTCCGAGCCGCCGTAGATCGTGTCGGCGCGGGTGAAGAGGAACAGCCGCTGCAGTGCGTCGAGTTCGTACGCGGGCGACCACGCGCCCGGCCCGGCCGCGGCGGCCGCGCCCCGTACGGCCATGGCCAGTTCGCCGAGCCGCTGGTGCCAGCCGCCCCACAGCAGTTTGGCGACGCTCGGCGCGCCGGGGTCGTCCGGACGGCCCAGTGTGCGCAGGGCGTTCCACCTCATGGTGCGCAGTTCGGCCCACTGGCGTACGAGGCGGTCGCGGAGCACCGGGTCGGTGACGGCGCCGCTGTCGACCGCGAGCCGTACGATCCGGGCCAGCTCCTCCTCGAAGCCGATCTGCTGGACGAGCGTGGAGACGCCCCGTTCCAGCGCGAGCAGGCCCATCGCGACCTGCCAGCCGTTGCCCTCGCCGCCGACCACTTCGACGGCCTCGGCTCCGTCGAGGAAGACCTCGTTGAACTCGCTGGTCCCCGACATCTGCCGGATGGGCCGTACGTCGACACGGCCCGGCTGGTCCATCGGCACGAGCAGGAACGACAGCCCGTGGTGGCGGGCGGAGCCGGGCTCGGTGCGGGCGAGCACGAAGCACCAGTGGGCCTCCCGGGCGAGCGAGGTCCAGATCTTCTGCCCGGTCACCCGGTATCCGTTGCCGTCCCGCACGGCAGCGGTACGGAGCGACGCGAGGTCCGAGCCGGCGCCGGGCTCGCTGTAGCCCTGGCACCACAGCTCCTCGCCGCGCGCGATGCCCGGCAGGAAGCGGGCCTGCTGCTCCTTGCTGCCGTAGGCGATCAGGGTGGGCGCGAGCAGGTTCTCGCCGATGTGCCCGACCCGGCCGGGGGCGCGGGCGCGGGCGTACTCCTCGGCCCATACGACCTGCTGGGTGAGGGTGGCCCGCCGGTTGCCGTGGTCCGCGTCCCAGCCGAGCCCGATCCAGCCGTCCCGCCCGAGTTCCTGCTCCCAGGCGAGGCGGGTGGCGGCCCGCTCGTGCTCGCTGCCGGGGCCGCCGCGGCCCGCGGTGGCCGCGAACTCACCGACGAGGTGGGCCTCCAGCCAGGCGCGGGCGTCCCGCCGGAAGGCCTGGTCCTCCGGTCCGAACTCGAAGTCCATGCACGCCTCCTCTTGTGGGGGGCGGGAATTCCCCACCCCGCCCCTTCCCGCACCCACCCCTTGTGGGCCACCGCGCACGCCTACGCGTTCGGCCGCTCCCTGGACGCCGCCGCCCTCGCCATCTCCTCCAGCTGTGCCAGCATCGGCATCGGGTCCGTCCCCACCGTCCCCGGCAGGAAGTCCGCGATCTTCTCCGGCGTCCACGCCCCCTCCACGTACCCGGCGCGCAACTCGCGCGGCTGCGCCCACACCGCGATCTTGGGTCCGGCGATCGTGTAGACCTGCCCGGTGATCTTCTCGGCGCGTGCCCGCTCGGAGAGGAGATAGACGACGAGCGCCGCCACGTCCTCCGGCTCGCCGATCTCCTTGAGCTCCATGGGGACGTTCGCGGACATGCGCGTACGGGCGACGGGCGCGACCGCGTTCGCCGTCACCCCGTACTTGTGCAGCCCGAGAGCCGCGCTGCGCACGAGCGAGATGATTCCGCCCTTCGCCGCCGAGTAGTTGGCCTGCGCGACCGACCCCTGGTGGTTGCCGCTGGTGAAGCCGATCAGCGTCCCGCCGCCCTGCTTGCGCATGACCGCCGACGCCGCGCGGAAGACGGTGAAGGTGCCCTTCAGGTGGGTGGCGACGACCGGGTCCCACTCCTCCTCCGACATGTTGAACAGCATGCGTTCGCGCAGGATGCCCGCGACGCACACGGCTCCGTCGACACGCCCGTACCGCGCCAGCGCCGTATCGACGATCCGCTGGCCGCCCGCCATCGTCGAGATGTCGTCCGCGACGGCGACGGCCTCTCCTCCCGCCGCCTGGATCTCCTTGACCACGGCCTCGGCGACCTCCGACGCGGGCTCGCCGCCCTCGATCGAGACGCCGTAGTCGTTGACGACGACCTTCGCTCCCTCGGCGGCGCAGGCGAGGGCGACCGCGCGGCCGATGCCGCGCCCGGCGCCGGTGACGGCGACGACCTTGCCTGCCAAGAAGTTCCCCACGTCCGGCCCCTTCCCGCGGTTTCTGACGGACCGTTAGATTTTATGGGCCGTCAGACACCCGAGCACAAGACCCAGGGCCCCGGGACCTCAGGAGGACCGATGTCACTGCCGACCATGCCGACCCTGCCGCCTGAGTTTCACGACATCGCGAAACGCGTCAACAACTGGGGGCGTTGGGGCGCCGACGACGAGATCGGGACGCTGAACCTGATCACGGACGAGGTGGTGCGGCAGGCCGCCGCGGAAGTACGGACCGGCCGCCGCATCCCGCTCGCGCTGTCCCTCCAGCAGGACGGGGTGCAGACCGGGATGATCCCGGGCCGGGTGAACCCGCTGCACACCATGGTCCAGATCAACCAGGAGCTGTTCGGCCCCGGCACCGTCGCCACCAGCGACGACGCCGTGACGATGGGGCTGCAGGCGGCCACCCACTGGGACGCGCTGACCCATGTCTCGCACTCGGGGAAGATCTACAACGGGCGCTTGGCCGACACCATCACCGCCCACGAAGGGGCCCGCTTCAGCGGCATCGACAAGGTCCGCACGCTCGTCTCGCGCGGCGTGCTGCTCGATGTGGCGCGCGCCAAGGGCGTGGACCGGCTGCCCGGCGGCCATGCCGTCACACCCGAGGACCTGGCGGAGGCCGAGGAGTTCGGGGGTGTACGGGTGCGCGCCGGCGACGTCGTGCTCGTACGGACGGGTCAGATGCAGGTGTATCTGAGCGGGGACAAGCACGGGTACGGCTATCCGTCACCAGGGCTGTCCATCCGGACACCCGAGTGGTTCCACGCCCGCGATGTCGCCGCCGTCGCGAACGACACCCTGACCTTCGAGATCTTCCCGCCGGAGAACGAGAACCTGTGGCTGCCGGTACACGCGCTGGATCTGGTGGAGATGGGCATGCTGCAGGGGCAGAACTGGAATCTGGAGGAGTTGTCCACAGCCTGCGCGGAGGAGGAGCGGTACGCCTTCCTGCTCTCCGCGACGCCCGAGCCGTTCGTGGGCGGCACGGGAACGCCGGTCGCTCCCGTCGCGCTTCTCTGAGCAGCCGCGCTTCTCCGGACAGTTCTCCGGGCAGCTCTCCGGGCAGTCCTGCTTCTCCGGACAGCTCTCCGGGCAGTCGCGCTTCTCCGGGCAGCGGGGTGGCGGGGCTCTCGTGCGCGCGCCGAGCACGGCACGGTGCGGCCCGCCACCCGGTGACCTTTCGAGCGCGTCAGGCGGTGCGTGTCCGGCGGGAGCGCGTCAGGCCGTGCGCGTCGTGACCGCGCACGACGGCTCACCCACCAGGAGCGGCGGTACGCCCACCGGGCACGCGGTGCCCCGCGACGCGGACCGGTCCACCTCGCACCAGATGCTCTTGCCGGCCCCTTCGGGCTGCCAGCCCCAGCGGTCGGCGAGCCCGTCGACGAGTTCGAGACCGCGGCCGTTGGTGTCGTCGCCCTCCGCGTGGCGCGGCCGTGGCGGACGGGCGCTGGTGTCGGCGACCTCCACCCGGACCGTGCCCGCCTCCGCCGCACCCGACCCGAACAGCATCCGCAGCACCGCCGGGCAGCCCGTGTGCACCACGGCATTGGTGACCAGTTCGGAGATGAGCAGCACCAGCGTCTCGGCCAGCGGCTCGTCGTCCCCTATCCCGGACCCCGCGAGCCGCGAACGGGCCCACCTGCGGGCCCGTCCCACCTCCGCGGGATCCGGCCCGACCTCCAACTGAACCTGAAGCACCTGCACCGCTCACACCATCCGAACCGGCGGACACATCGCCTCGCGCCTCACAGCCATCACGGAACGTGATTTCCTTGCGAGACAGCATGGTTGACGTACAGTCACCGCAACAAGCGCTTCGGGCATATTCCAGCGCGAAGGAGTATGCGTGGTGCATACTGTGCGACGCACGCTGCGGGGAGTCGAACACCCTGTGCGAGCGGCGCATTCTTCTCCGGCGGCCACCCTGGTGTCGGGCCGGAGGTTCGGGAGCCACACGGCGGAGCCGCACCTATCGCGGTCCCCGGGACAGCACGCATCTCGCACCCGACGGAGCGTACCCGAGGGCAACCCCGACTCCGGGCCGTGACGACCCCCTCGAAGGACACAACCCGATATCGACGCACGGTGACTCATCGGAGTGCGGCCGCCAGCAGCTCCTCGGACTCGGCTGCCGTCTGCCACAGTCCGGCGCGCACCCAGGCCCGCTTGAGGTGCAGATGCACATCGGCCTCCCAGGTGAAGCCCATGCCGCCGTGCACCTGGAGGCAGTCACGGGCGCCCCGTACGGCCGCCTCGTCGGCGAGGAGCTTGGCGCCCGCGATCTCGACGGGGTCGGCGGTCACGGCGGCCGCGTAGACCGCGGTACGGGCGAGCTCGGTGCGTACCAGCATCTGTGCGCAGAGGTGTTTGACCGCCTGGAAGCCTCCGATGGGCCGCCCGAACTGCTCGCGCTCCTTCGCGTATCGCACGGCCAGCTCGGTGGTGCGGGCGGCGGAGCCCAGCTGCTCGGCGGCGGTCAGGAGGGCGGCCTCCGGGTGCTGTCGTGCCGCCGCCGGCACCCGGTGCAGCGGCGTGAGCGGATCGACGGACCGTACGGAAACGGCGCCTTCCGTGTCCCCGACCACCGTGTCGGCCTCCCGCAGCCACGTCACGAGCGCGCCGTCCGCCATGGCCACCACGGTCTCCCCGGTCGCCGCCCCCGGCACCGTGCCCGCCGCGAGATGCGTGGCCACCAACGGGCCGGGCAGCAGCACCCGCCCGGCCTCCTCGAAGGCCAGCGCCGCGTCGGGCAGTCCGAGCCCGACGCCGCCCTCCGCCTCGGGCAGCCGCAGCGCGAAGAAGCCGGCGTCCCCGAGCTCCCGCCACAGCGCCCGGTCCAGTACGGGACGGTCCGGTACGGAACGGTCCGGTACGGAACGGTCCGGTACGGAACGGTCCACGGCGGCGCGCAGGGCCTCGCGGCCGAAGCGGGCCTCCAGCAGCTCCCGTACGCCTGCCCGCAAAGCGCGCTGGTCGTCGGTCAGTTGGAAGTGCACGGCCGGTCACCGTTCCTTCGGCAGGCCGAGGATCCGCTCGGCGACGATGTTCTGCTGGATCTGGGAGGTGCCGGCGGCGATCGTGTACGACAGCGAGGAGAGACGGTCCAGGGTCCAGTCCCGGGACAGGTCCAGCGCATCGGGGCCCAGGACCTCGGCGGCCGCGTCGTACAGCTCCTGGCGGGCGTGCGAGTAGCGGAGCTTGAAGACGGAGCCGCCGGTCCCCGGCACCCCGCCGGTCCGCGTGGCCTCGCTGACGTTCCACTGGGTCAGCCGCCACAGCGCGCCGAACTCCGCGTTCAGCCTGCCCAGCCGGCGCCGCAGCACGGCGTCGTCCCAGCGGCCGTTCTCGCGCGCCGTGCGCGCCAGCTCGCCGAGGGTGCGGCGGCACGCGACGACCTCACCGACGAAGGCGGTGCCCCGCTCGAACGACAGCGTGACCATGGTGACGCGCCAGCCGTCGTTCTCCTCCCCCACCCGGTTGGCCACCGGCACCCGCACCTCGTCCAGGAAGACCTCCGCGAACTCCGTGGACCCGGCGAGTGTCCGCAGCGGCCGTACGGTGATGCCCGGCGCGTCCATGGGCATCGCCAGCCATGAGATCCCGCGGTGCTTCGGCGCATCCGGATCCGTCCGGACGAGCAGTTCGCACCAGTCCGCCACCTCCGCGTGCGAGGTCCAGATCTTCGACCCCGTCACCACATAGGCGTCACCGTCGCGCACCGCCCGGGTCCGCAGCGACGCCAGGTCCGACCCCGCGTCCGGCTCGCTGAACCCCTGGCACCAGATCTCGTCGCCGCGCAGGATCGGCGGCAGCCAGCGGGCCCGCTGCTCCTCGCTCCCCTCCGCGGCGATCGTCGGCCCCGCGTGCAGCAGCCCCACGAAGTTCGCGCCCACGTACGGTGCTCCGGCCTTCTCCGTCTCCTCCAGGAAGATCAGCCGCTGGGTGGGCGAGGCGTCCCAGTGCAGTTCGCCGTAGCCCGCGTCGTGCAGCGCCCGCTGCCAGCCCGCGTCGTACGCCCGCCGCCCCGGCCAGTCCTCCGGCGAGGGCTTCGGCGGCAGCTTGGGCAGCACCACCGCGAGCCAGTCCCGCAGCCGCGCCCGGAAGGCCTCTTCCTCCTCCGTGTAAGCGAGGTCCATCAGTCCAGGTCCAGGCCCAGCATCCGGATCGCGTTGCCGCGCATCAGCTTGTGGACCGTCTCGTCGTCGAGCCCCTTCACATGGTCGAGCGCGACCTCCTTCGTGTGCGGGAAGGTCGAGTCGACGTGCGGATAGTCCGTCTCGAACGTGGCGTTGTCCCGCCCGACCACATCGAGCGAGGCGACTCCGTGCTTGTCGCGGAAGAAGCAGCAGAAGATCTGCCGGTAGTAGTACGTGGACGGCGGCTCCGGGACGAGATCGCGCACTCCGCCCCACGCCCGGTGTTCCTCCCACACGTCGTCGGCGCGTTCGAGCGCGTACGGGATCCAGCCCATCTGCCCCTCGCTGTACGCGAGCTTGAGCGCCGGGAACTTCACCAGCACCCCGGAGAAGAGGAAGTCCATCATCGACGCCATGGCGTTGTTGAAGGACAGCGACGCCTGGACGGCGGGCGGCGCGTCGGGCGAGGCGGCGGGCATCTGCGAGGACGACCCGATGTGCATGTTGACGACCGTCCCGGTCTCCTGGCAGACCGCGAAGAACGGGTCCCAGTAGCCGGAGTGGATCGACGGCAGCCCCAGATACGTCGGGATCTCGGAGAACGTCACGGCCCTGACCCCGCGCGCCGCGTTCCGCCGGATCTCCGCGACCGCCAGGTCGATGTCCCAGAGCGGGATGAGGCAGAGCGGGATCAGTCGGCCGCCGCTGTCGCCGCACCACTCCTCCACCATCCAGTCGTTGTACGCGCGCACGCACGCCAGCGCGACCTCCTTGTCCTTGGCCTCGGCGAAGGTCTGGCCGCAGAAGCGGGGGAAGGTGGGGAAGCAGAGGGAGGCCTCGACATGGTTGACGTCCATGTCCTTGAGCCGCTCGACCGGGTCCCAGCAGCCGCGCCGCATCTCGGCCCGGGTGATCCCCTCCAGCGTCATGTCGTCGCGGTCGAAGCCGACGGCGGCGATGTTGCGCTTGTACGGGAACTGCAGGTCCTCGTAGATCCACCAGTCGGTCGGCGGCCCGTCCGGGTCCATCGTGATCTGGTACTTGCCGCCGATGTACGCCAGCTCGCCGATCCCGGCGGTGAGCGGCTGCGGCCCGCGGTCCCGGTACTTCGCCGGCAGCCATGTCTCGAAGAGATGCGCGGGCTCGATCACATGGTCGTCGACGCTGATGATCCGAGGCAGTTCCCGTTCCATCGGGCCCTCCGTTGTCCGGCTGTTCTGACGGGTCGTCAGATAGCAGGCTAGCCCCGCACCCCTGGACCGACAAGGCGACGGGCCTTACGCTCTCCGCACGATCTGACTATCCGTCAGTTCCAGCCGGAGCCGGAGGGGCCATGAACGAGACCGCACACGCTCTGGGCGCCTCCCGCACACTCTGGGAGCTGATCGACCGCCGCGCCGCGCTCACCCCGGACCGCACCGTCCTGCTCCAGGACGACCGGAGCCTCACCTTCGGCGGGCTGCGGACGCGCTGCGAGCGCGTCGCCGCCGGGCTGTACGGGCTCGGCGTACGGCCCGGCACCGTCGTGGCCTGGCAGTTGCCCACCCGCATCGAGACGGTCCTGCTGGCCGGGGCACTCGCCCGGATCGGCGCCGTGCAGTCCCCGGTGATCCCCTTCTACCGGGACCGTGAGGTCGGCTTCGCCCTGCGCACGTCCGGGGCTGAGTTCTTCGCGGTGCCGGGCGAGTGGCGCGGCTTCGGATATACGGAGATGGCGCACCGGATCGGGGCGCGCGGCGTCTTCGAGGCGTACGACGACCTGCCCGAGGGCGACCCCTCCGTACTGCCCCCGCCGCCCGGTGGGGGTACTCCCCCTGGCTACGCCGGGGGGACCCCCACCCAGGCCGAAGGCTCCGGGGAAGGCACCTCGGTGCGCTGGATCTACTGGACGTCCGGCACCACCTCCGACCCCAAGGGCGTGCTGCACACGGACCGTTCCCTGATCGCGGGCGGCTCCTGCCTGGCCCACTCGCTGCACATGACGCCCGACGACGTCGGCTCGATCGCCTTCCCCTTCGCCCACATCGGCGGCGCGGACTATCTGGTGATGCTGCTGCTGTACGGCTTTCCCGCCGTCCTCTTCGAGAAGTTCGCACTGCCAGAGGCGCTGGACACCTACCGCAAGCACGGCGTCACCACGGCCGGCGGCTCGACCGCCTTCTACTCGATGTTCCTGGCCGAACAGCGCAAACAGCCCGGGGAGCCGGTCGTCCCCACCCTGCGGCTGCTGGCGGGCGGCGGCGCCGCGAAGCCGCCCGAGCTCTATCACGCGGTCGTACGGGAGATGGGCGTGCAGCTCACCCACGGCTACGGCATGACCGAGGTGCCGATGATCACCATGGGCGCGCCGGACGACACCCCGGAGAACCTCGCCACCACGGAGGGGCGGCCACCCGAGGGCATGGAGATACGGATCGTCGACGGCGAGGTGCGGCTGCGGGGCGAGGCGGTCTGCCGGGGCTATCTGGACCCGGACCAGACCGCGGCCGTCTTCGACGCCGACGGCTTCCTGATCACCGGGGATCTGGGACACCTCACGGAGTCCGGCCATCTCGTCCTGGCCGGCCGCCTCAAGGACATCATCATCCGCAAGGGCGAGAACATCTCGGCCAAGGAGATCGAGGACCTGCTCCACGAGCACCCGGGTGTCGGCGACGTGGCGGTGATCGGCCTGCCGGACGCGGAGCGCGGGGAGCGGGTGTGCGCGGTGGTCGAGCAGCCCGGGGGCGCGGCGCCGCTCACCCTGGACGAGGTCACGGCGTATCTGCGCGACGCGGGCCTGTCCGTGCACAAGCTGCCCGAGCAGTTGGAGGTCGTGGACGCGCTGCCGCGCAACGACACACTGCGGAAGGTGCTCAAGTACAAGCTGCGGGAGCGGTTCACTGGGGCGGACGCGACATCCCCGACATGAACGGCACGACTATGAGCCTCAGCATCCGCAACCAACTGCCCGGCACCGTGGTCGCGGTCTCCACCGGACCGGCGATGGCCACGGTCAAGATCCGCCTCGACGGGGGCCAGGAAGTCACCGCGGCCGTGACCGCCGACGCCGTCGCCGACCTGGGCATCTTCCCGGGCGGCAAGGTGAGCGCGCTGGTGAAGGCCAGCGAGGTGGCTCTCGCGACGGCTCGCGTGGAGGGCCTGAGCATCCGCAACCAGCTGCCCGGCATGGTGACCTCGGTGACCCCGGGCGCCGCCATGGCGACCGTGCAGGTCGCGGTCGACGGCGGCTCGACCGTGACCGCCGCGATCACCAAGGAGGCGGCCGACGAGCTGGGGCTGGCCGAAGGCAGTCCGGTGGTCGCGCTCATCAAGGCGACGGAGATCTCGCTCTCCACCGCCTGACTGCACAGTCCGGCTCCACAGTCCGACTCCACAGTCCGACTCCACAGTCCGACTCCACAGTCCGACTCCACAGTCCGACTCCACAGTCCGACTCCACAGTCCGAGGGGCTTCGCGTCGCTCCGGCGCCGACGGACGTCAGGTGGAGTGCCGGACGTCAGGTCTCCCCGGCGTCCGGCACCCACGGACGTCACGGAGTGTCGGGTTCCCCGGTCACGTAGTACGCGGCGAACGCCGCCAGGATCTGCTCCTCGCTGATCCTGCCGTCGCCGTCCGCGTCCAGCGCGGCAGCGACCGCCGTGCACCGGTCCGGCTCGACGCCGAGGACCCGGAGCACCCGCTCGGTGCTGTCCCGAGTCACCCCGGCGCCGTCCTCGTCGGCGATGGCGATCACCGCGTGGAGGAAGGGCCGGGCGATCTCGGCGAAGCGGTGGGGGTTGTCGCGCAGCCGCTTCACCGCGCCGGTGACGAACTCCTGGCGCGTGACCCGCTGGTCGCCGTCCACGTCGGCGATGCCCGCCATGCCCTGCCAGAAGGCTTCCGCGCCCGAATAGAGGGCCTGCCCCTTGTCGGAGCGTGCGGTCGTACCGAATTCGGCGAGGAGCGCTGCAGCCGCCTTGCTGAAGTCCGCACGGTCGATGTAGCCGTTGCCGTCCTGATCGAACTCAGCGAACCTGTGGGCGATCTTGCGCTCGTATTCTGCGCTGTCCATGCGGGGAGCGTACGACGTCAGAGCGGTTCGCGCGCAGGTTACGCGGAGAGCGGCCGCGCCTCGTCGGCGGTGGCGGCGGCCACGTCCTCGTACACGTCGAACAGCCGGCGCACCCCCAGGGCCGCCAGCACCCGGTTCACATGCGAGCCGTCGACCGCGCCGCGGGCCGGGAGTATCAGCCGCAGCCGGCCCCGGCAGGAGCGCAGCAGCCGCCGCGACGCGATCAGGACCCCCACGCCGCTGGAGTCGCAGAAGAGAACCTCCGAGAGGTCCAGCACCAGATCGCGGCGGCCGATCGCCACGGCGTCATGAACACGCCGACGGACCACGGGAGAGCTCACGAGGTCCAGTTCGCCGTGTATGTGCAGCACGGTCCATGCGCCCGTCTCGGCCTGGTCCACCTTGAGCATCACGCGAGGCCCTCCCGTCACACCGGCCCCGAACCGGAAGTCGCGGCTCCTTCCGCCGCTGCTGCCCCGCTCCATCCGGCTGAAACCCCCTATCAGCCCGCCGCTCCCCCGGCACGTACTTGCCACAATGAGGCGTGCGTTTCCGGCGTCGCGCACTACATTCGACACAACGACGGGACAGGCAGGCCGGGACAGCCGATGGTTGGGGGCGCCGTATGGCAAAGGACACACCACCCCGCTGGGACCGCAGGATGCAGCAGCGACTCGCGCGGGGCGAGGCCGCCGCGCTCGGAGAGCTGTACGACCGGTTCGCCTCTCTCGTGCACAGCCAGGCCCATCGCGTACTGGAGGACGACGCCGCGGCGGACCGCGTCACCCGGGAGGTGTTCGGGTACGTGTGGGAGAACCCCGACGCGTACGACCCGAAGCAGGGTTCGATGCGCTCCTGGATGGCCCGCCTCACCCACCGCCAGGCCGTGCACAGGCTGCGCGAGCAGGAGCGGGCGGCGCACGAGGAGAGCGGCGAGGGCACGGCGGAGGAGCTGGAGCAGAAGGTCCGCCGCGCCTCGGTCGCCGCCCGCGCCGAGTACATCGTGACGTCGATGCCCGCTCCTCTGCGGGCCGCGCTGGAGCTGGCGTACTTCCAGCGCAGGGACTACCGGCAGACCGCGGCCGACCTCGGGGTCACCGAGGACGAGGCCCGCCGCAGACTGCGGCTGGGTCTGCAACTGCTGTCCACGGCGAACACGCGCCCGCTGGAGGGCTCCTCCCCGCCCGGATTCGGACGCGGCCTGTGAGCGGGCCACCGGACGGCGGCCGCGGCCCAAGAGAGCCGGACGACGCGCCGGACGCGGCGCCGCGCATACCGGGGCCGCGCGCGGCGGGGGACGACCTCTCGCCGCCGGCCGTGCTGCCCTCACCGCCGGCCGAGTCCGCCCCGCCCATGCCCCACGGCGTCCTGAAGTCGCTGCTGGGCGCATGGGCGCTGTCCGCGTGCTCCGCCGAGGAGACGGCGGCCGTGGAGGACCACCTCACCTCCTGCGCGCCGTGCGCGGAAGAGGCGCTGCGGCTGCGCGACGCGGTCGGTCTGCTGCACACCGACCGCGATCTGGACCTGGACCCGCTGCTGCGCTCCCGGGTGCTGGAGAACTGTCTGGGCCGCCGTCCGGCCCGTATCCCCGTGCCCGCCTGGGCCGCTCCGTACGACGCGGAGACCGCCCGGCTCGACGCGCTGCTGCGGGACATCGGCGACTCGGAGTGGCATGCGCCCGTGCGGCTCAAATGGTTCGACGGCGAGGAGGCGGCGAGCCGCAAGACGACCGTCGCCGGTGTGATCGGCCACCTCATGTCCGTGGACGGGCTGGTCGCTTCGGCCCTCGGCCTCGACGACCCGGCCGGCCCCGACGCGCCGCCCTCCCCGTCCGAGCGCACCGAGCAGTACTGGCGCTCCTCCCACTTCCCGCCGACACGCAGGGTGCGCGAGCCGTGGCGCGGCCAGAGCCACACGCTCGTGCGGACCGTGTCGTTCGCCGGGCGCGGGGTTGCGGAGCTGTCGGTCTCGTACGGGGACTTCGCGCTGCCGCTGCGGGACTCGATGCTCGACCGGGCCTTCGAGTGCTGGGTGCACGCGGACGACATCGCCAACGCGGTGGCCTACCCGTACGAGCCGCCCAGCGCCTCCCACCTGCACCACATGATCGACCTGGCGGCCCGGCTGCTCCCCGCGGCCCTCGCCGCCCGCCGCCGCGCGGGCCTCGCGGCCCCGCCCCGCCGTCTCGTCACGGCCGGCTCACCCGGCCGCACCCTGCACCTGGAGGTCGAGGGTGCGGGCGGCGGCCACTGGTACATCGCCCTGGACTCGCCCGCCGCCATCGGCGACCCCGACCACACCGTGGCCCAAGTCGCCCTCGACGGCGTCGAATTCTGCCAACTCGTCGCCGGTCACGTCTCACCCCACGAGGCGGCCGCCGGCCAGGACGGCGACCGCGAGGCCATCCGCGACGTCCTCTTCGCGGCGGCGTCCCTGTCCCGCCTCTGACGCATACGGTTCCAACGCATACGGGAGGCCAGACGCACCTCCCGCCGCATCCCGCCGCATCCCGGCGGGGTCCACAGGGGGCGCGGCCCCTACGCGAAGACGACCGTGCGGCGGCCGTTCAGGAGGATCCTGTGCTCCGCGTGCCACTTCACCGCACGCGCCAGCGCCTGGCACTCCACATCGCGGCCGACCGCCACCAGCTGCTCGGGGGTGACCTCGTGGCCCACCCGCTCGACCTCCTGCTCGATGATCGGGCCCTCGTCGAGGTCGGCCGTCACATAGTGCGCCGTCGCACCGATCAGCTTCACACCCCGCTCGTGCGCCTGGTGGTACGGCTTCGCGCCCTTGAAGCTCGGCAGGAAGGAATGGTGAATGTTGATGATCTTGCCGCTCAGCTGCTTGCAGAGGTCGTCCGACAGCACCTGCATATAGCGCGCGAGCACCACCAGTTCCACGTTCTCCTCGCGCACCAGCGCGAGCAGCTCCGCCTCCGCCTCCGCCTTGTTGTCCTTCGTCACCGGAATGTGGCGGAAGGGAATGTCGTACGAGGCGACGAGCTCGGCGAAATCCGTGTGGTTGGAGACGACCGCCGCGATGTCCACCGGCAGCGCGCCGATCCTCGACCGGAACAGCAGGTCGTTCAGACAGTGACCGAACTTGCTGACCATCAGCACGACCCGCATGCGCTCCTCGGCGCGGTGGATCTGCCAGTCCATCGAGAACGAGTCCCCGACGGCGGCGAAGCTGGCCCGCAGCTTGTCGACGGTCACCGGCGCCTCCGCAGAGAAGTGCACCCGCATGAAGAACAGACCCGTGTCGCGGTCTCCGAACTGCTGGCTGTCCTCGATGTTGCAGCCGGTGATGAAGAGATAGCTGGAGACGGCGTGCACAATGCCCTGTTTGTCCGGGCAGGAGAGCGTGAGGACGTACTGGTCGGTCATCCTCGTAGACTGCCACACCCCACGGACGCCGAAGGCCTCGCGTCCGTCAGGCGGACCGGGTCATGATGCGCAGGACCTCCAGGGAGCGCGGCGGCGCGTCCGGGTCGTCCCCGTCGCTCGTCGCCAGCCGTACGTGCGCGTCGCGCGCCGCCCGTACGGCCTCCGGCCAGCCGTGGTGCTCCATGTACGCCGACACGGGAGCATCCGGGCCCACCTGGTGCATGATCCGCAGCACCCGCAGCACGGCCACGTCCACGAGCGCGGCCTCACCCGAATCCCGGAAGATCGTCCCGACGTACTTCTCGGCGGACCAGTTGTCCAGCCAGGTGTCCTCGACCAGCCGGTACACGGCGTCGGTGACATCGCCGTACCCCTCGTGGCCTGCCAGCCAGGTTTCCTGGTGGAAGACGGGGTCGGAGAGCATGTGCAGCGCCGAGCGCACATTGCTGCGCCAGCGCCACCAGGGCATGTCATTGAGCGGCATGTCGCCCATGGTGGAGGAGCGACGGCCGCGACGGGAAGAGTTCATTGACGTTCACCTCGTGAGCTCGGTCCTTGCGAGCTCCGCCACGAGGGTCAGCACCGAAGCTTGCACGCCATCGATCGTACGTTCCCCACATTTGGGCGAACTCCGCCCCCTGGAATTCACCTTGCAGTCACTCGTCGTTGAACCATCACCACTCCTGCGTTACCCCTGAGGCGGAAATGTGCAGGGTCATGACCAGTCGGCGACGCCCCTCCTCCCCCCGCCCCTACTGGACCGCGACAGCACTCGCCGCGTGTGTGGCGGCGGTCGGGGCGTCGCTCACCGGCTGCGGAGTACTGCCCGGGGGCTCGGGCGACTCCAGAGATCCGATCACGGTCATGACCTTCGCCCCCGACGAGACCCGGGCAACCAATATGCCGGGTATGCCGGCCATGGCGCAGGCCTACGCCAAGTACGTCAACGAGAACGGCGGTATCGACGGCCACGAGCTGCGCGTCCTCACCTGCAACGAGCACAACACGACCGCAGGCGCCGCCGCCTGCGCCCGGCGGGCGGCCGAAGAGGATGTGGTCGCGGTCGTCGGCTCGTACAGCCAGAACGGCCGGGCCTACATGGCGCCTCTGGAGGCCGCGGGCATTCCGTACATCGGCGGCTACGGGCTCTCCGACGAGGAGTTCACCAGCTACCTCTCCTACCCGGTCAACGGCGGCCAGGCCGCGCTGCTCGCCGGCAACGGCCTGCAGCTGGCGGACAGCTGCCGGAAGGTCTCCCTGGTGCGGCCGGACACGATCCCGGGCGACGACCTGCCGGTGCTGCTCAACGCCGGGCTGTCCGGGGGCGACCGCGAGCCGTCCGTCGACATCAAGGCGGCCGAGGACGCCACCGAGTACCTGGACCAGGCCGAGCAGGCGCGAGACAAGGCCGGCAAGAAGAAGGGCTGCGTCACCGCGGTGCTCGGTGAGCGCACCTCGAACTTCTTCGACTCCTTCCGGCGACTGCCGGAGGACGACCGGGAGGTACGGATCTCCTCCGTGCTGACCTCCGTGGGCCAGCCGCTCATCGACCGTACGGGCGGGGCGAACGGACCCTTCGAGGGCGCGTACATGACCGGCTGGTACCCGGACGCCGGTGACGCCCGCTGGGGCACGATGCGGCAGGTGATCCGGGACCACGCCTTCGGCGACGACCGGATCGACCCGGCCGACGCGGGTGTGCAGACCACGTGGATCGCCTACACCGTGCTGAAGAAGGTCGTCGAGTCGCTCGACCGCAAGACGATCACCGCCGGCGCGATCTCGCACGCCCTCGACGGCGGCGTCCGCGTCGACACCGGCGGCCTCACGCCCCCGCTCCGCTGGCGCTTCGAGGACATGCTCGGCACCATCGGCTACCCCCGCGTCATCAACCACACCGTGACCTTCCAGGTCGTCCGCGACGGCCGCCTGGTCGACCAGAAGCCCGGCTTCGTGGACGTGGGCCCCACGATGCGCGACGCCCGCACGACATAGCCCCTGCTTCACGGGCAGTCGCTTCGTATGGGGTCCCCCGGGACGGAGTCCTGGGGGGAGGAACGGTGGGCACGAACCACGCACCGGCCCGCGGACGAACGACGACGGCCCGGGGACGGCTGGGCCCTCGGCCCGGGGAGTGTCTTCGAAGTAGCGTCGTCCGCCCGGAGGGCGGGCCCGGCGGCGTCCGGTGCTGGGGGCACCGCCCGTACCCGAAGGGCTACGGGGGATGACGTGCCAGGCGTCGCCGGGCGGACGGGACTTCGAAGACACGACCTAGAGCTGCGTCGCCCCGCGCTCCGTCAACCCGTACTTCGTCGCGATCTTGTTCCAGAGGCCGGACGCCTCTCGCTTCGCCGCCGTCGCCTCGCCGCTCGCCTTGTTCGCCTGGGCCGTCTGGCGCGTGTTGCGGGCCTTGCCGTCGTGGCAGCCCTTCTTCTCCTTCACCTGGCCCGCCCACTCCGCGTAGTGGTCGTCCGCCGATGCGGACGCCTCCCACGCCTTCTTCAGGGCAGCAGTGAGCGCCTCGTTGTCCGGCAGCTTGTCCACGGTCAGGCCGTCCAGGCGGGTCACCAGCCCGCGGCGCTGCTCCGCCG
>NZ_JBSGZO010000081.1:0-24579 GCF_053611045.1 Streptomyces sp. NPDC054841
GAGTGTCGTCGCCGTGGCCTCGCCGTGTGCGGCGAGCAGCTCGAGCAGCCGGCGTCGCGTCGGGTCGGCCAGCGCCACGAGTACGCTGTCGACCCCCTCGGCGGCGCCTATGCGGTCGTCCGTCACGTGGCGGGCTGTTCGGCGCGCTCCTTGAGCGCGTCGAGCTCCAGGGGCCAGCCCTTGCTGTGGTCCTTCAGGTTCTGACTGCGCAGCTCCTCGGACCCGGCCAGCGCCGCGAACCCGCTCTCGACGACGCGCAGCCGCGTCCGGTCGCCTTCCGGGGTCAAGGTGAACTCCACGAGAGTGCTGTTGTCCTCGCGCAGCTCTTCTCCGGGAAACGCGCTGGTCCAGCGGTACGCCAGGTACGTCGGCGGCTGGACCTTCTCCACACGCACCGGGAAGTCGCCGTGCTCGGCGTTCTTCGCCACCATCGACTCGCCTTCTTCGGCCATCGTGCCGGGCAGGCTCGCCTTGTCGGCCACCCAGAAACCGGGCTGGGCCACGAGCGACCAGACCCGCTCCAGGGTGCCGCGATCAGGGTTTCGCGTTCGATCCGGTCCTCGCTCATGAGGGGACTCCTTCATCGCCGCCTTTAGATGCAACTCCAGGGTTGCACATCGACTCCGTCAGGTGCAACCCAAGGGTTGCGCTCCGGGAGCGACGCTTCGACCGGGCCGTATGGCGTCCTCGGCGGCGGCGCCGCGGTGGCGGTCGGATTGCAGGCTCAGCCTGTTTCTGCTGCAGGTGGCCCATGGGTGTACGGCTGTCGGTGCCCGTTCACGGCGAATGGGGAGCGACTCACCCGTTCGGAGTAATCCGGCCGGGGCCCGAGTAGCACGTCACCCGATTGGAGCGGTCAATGGTGGTGGGCTGAAAAGAGATCTCCGCTGCACCCCGGAAGAGGGCCTCCGTCCCACGGACACGGGACTGGCCGGGCCACCACCACCATCATCATCATGGCGAGGGGTGATGCCATGGGAACCATCGGCTCCACCGACGTCCTTGCAGACGTTCACGCGAGCGACCCGTATCCCGTCTATGAACGGCTGCGTGAGACGGCGCCGGTCCACCGGTGCCGGACCGGCTCCTACCTGCTGACCCGATACGTGGACTGTCAGCGTGTCCTGACCGAACGCGAGTGTTTTCTCGCGCCGGGCGCTCGCAGGGCTTCCGGTGGGACACGGCATCATCCGGCGCCCGTTCTGGCGCGTGTCATGAGCTCACAGAACCCACCCCGGCACACCAGAATGCGTACCGCGGTGGCCCGGCGATTCGTCGAGCATGTGCGGTGTCAGCAGCCGTGGTTCAGCAGGCTCTGCGACCAGGCGATCGAGCCTGTGGTGGAGACCCTGCGCAACGGCGTCGCCGACATGACCGCACTCGCCGAGACCATTCCCCGCGACACGATCATGCACTTGCTGGGATTGCCGCAGGGTGATCGGGACCTCGTGTCGGCGCTCGTCGCCGACATCTTCCCCACCTCCGGGCCGTTGCCCGGACAGGACCGCGGTGGCGCCGCGGCGATGCGGCAGCTCACCGACTACCTCCAGGCGGAAGTGGTCCGCCGGCGCCGTACGCCTGGCGATGATCTGATGTCCGAACTCGTCCGTGCCCACACCGACTGTCCCGAGGCCCTGCCTCATGACGAACTGGTCAGCATCGTCACGGGACTCATGGTCGCCGGGTACCCGCAGATCGCTGCGGGGATCGAGACGGGGATCGTCCTGATGATGCGCCACCCCGCGAGGGCGGTCTTCCTGGACGGCCCTGCCGGAGCCCGGATGTTCGTCGACGAGGTGCTCCGCTACGACGCGCCCGTACAGTTCACCCCCGCCCCCCGGATCCCCGCGAAGGCTGTGGTCCTCAGCGGTGTGCCGATACCTGCGGGGGCGCAGGTCTGGCCGGTGCTGGGTGCCGCCAACCGGGATCCCGGCGTGTTCTCCCGGCCGGATGAATTCCGGCCGGGGCGCGACGGGACACGTCACCTGAGCTTCGGCGGAGGTGCCCATTACTGTCTTGGCGCCGAACTGGTGTACCTGGAGATGTCGATGGTGCTGCGGCGGCTGCGGCAGCGCCTTCCGGATCTCGCGCCTGCGCAGCCACCGGTTCAGCGCTCCGGGCGGCTGCGCGGATTCACCTCCGTTCCTGTCGTACGAGCGGAGCGCTGATGGTGATGAACGGCAGCGGTCCCGATGAACGCGCGGACAACGTGTACGTCTTCCTGGAAAGCGCCCCCTGCTCCACCTTCCTCGACGCCGCGCTTCGCATCTATGAAGAGATCAGGCCCGGCTTCCCCTACTCGTGCTTCGGCGTGCTGGTGGGCTGCATGCGTGGCGACAGCGCCCGCGTCGAGCGCGTCGAATTCGGCCGGAACGTCCGGGCCACCGACAGAGCGGCCCTGGGGGAATTCTCGGAATCCATCATTCCCTGCTTCGGAACGGCCTACGAGAACCCCCACCGTGGATACTGGTGCGATTCCATCGACCTGCTCCGTATCATGCGGGACGCCGAACTGGACGGACTGGACATTCTCGGGTCGATACACCTTCACCCCGACTGGCACAACATCGACTCACCAGGTGGCAGCGGGTCGCCGCTGAGCGAACAGCCGACGCGGATGGACAAGTACGTCTTCGCCAGTACCGGGTGGCCGGTCAATCTCATTTGCTACCTGGAGCGCCGGAACCGCAGCATCTACCAGTCATGGGGCGCATGGACTCCATGTACGGCCGACCCGTCGAACCCCCATTGCGACGCGTTGCCGGTGCGCCTGGCGCTGCCTGCTCATGCACGAGTCCGAAGGACACAAGCGACTCCGCGGTACAGGGAGGACCCGTGACTGCCGAACAGGCCGACAACGCCGCCTCTTGCCGCATGCCACCCGACCAGGCAGCTGCCGGCGGTGTCAGCGATCTCATGGAACAGAAACGCTACGTCGAAGCGCCGTACGGGCTGCTGGCGCAGCTGCGGGCCGAAGAGCCCGTACGACGCGTGGTGTTCGCAGGCGCTCCCGTATGGCTCGTCACGCGCCATGAGGACATCCGCACACTGAGCAGAGATCCACGGTTGAGCAGCGATCCGCGCCGCTGCAACAGAGCCGTTCAGTCCGTTCCGTGGGTATTCGCCGGCGAAACCTACACCGTCACACGCAACATGCTCCGCTGCGATCCCCCGGACCACACCAGACTACGTGCGCTGGTGGCGGGTGAGTTCACACCGGGCCGTATCGACGCACTGCGTCCACGCATCCAGGAGATCACCGACGAACTCATTTCCCCATTCCTTCCGCTGGGACGCTTCGATGTCATCACCGACTTCGCGAAGCGTCTGCCGCTCACGGTGATTTCGGAAGTACTGGGCGTGCCTGCCGAGGGGCGCGACACCTTTGCGCGGCTGGCCGGCGTCTATGTGGAGATGAGCGAGGGCGACCAGAGCCGTATGCCGGGGGCCGCCTCCGAGATGCGGGATTACCTCACCGGGCTGCTGAAGGCGAAGAAGGATTCCCGCGCCAATTCCGACGACCTGCTGGGGCGGCTTCTGGAGGCCGATCACGAGGAGGACGAGGTGATCAGCATGTCCTTCCTCCTCCTGGTGGCCGGTTTCGAGACGACCGCGAATCTCATCGGCAGCGGAGTGCTGGCGATGCTGGAACACCCCGAGCAGTTGGAGCTGCTCCGCAGCAAGCCGTACCTCATGGGGCAGGCGATCGAGGAGATCCTGCGCTACAACGGCCCCATCAAAATGGCGCCCGTACTGCGGTTCACGACCTGCGACATGCAGATCGGAGAGGTCACCGTGCCCGGGGGCGGGGAAGCCGTACTGCTGTCCTACGGCGCCGGCAACCGGGATCCGGACCGCTTCGCCGACCCCGACCGGTTCGACATCCTCCGTGACAGCCGAGGGCACCTCGCGTTCGGACACGGGATCCACCACTGCCTGGGCGCGCCGCTCGGCAAAGCGGAAGGCACGATCGCGCTGCGCGCCCTCCTGGAGCGCTGCGACGAGCTGGCGCTCGCTGTCGATCCCTCCGAACTGACCTGGGGACACAGCCGGTTCATGCGTGGACTGACAAGCCTGCCGGTCACCTTCCGGCCCGTTCTGCGAGGTACTGCGTCATGACAACCACACGACCGCGTGCACTCGTGACCGGAGCTTCCCGGGGCATCGGGGAGGCCATCGCCCGCGCACTCGCGCCCACACACGATGTGCTCCTCGGCGGCCGCGACGTCCGGTCACTCGAGACGCTCGCCCACAACCTGCCGGGCAGCGCCCGTCCCTGGGTGGCGGATCTGGCACACCCCGACGGACTCGCCCGGGCCACCGCCGGCATCGATCGCCTCGACGTGCTCGTGCACAATGCCGCCGTCGCCGAGCCCGGTGCGATCGCCGATGCCTCACTGGACGTGTGGCAGCGAATCTTCGCGGTCAACCTCTTCTCGGCCGCCGAACTCACTCGGCTGCTCCTGCCGTCCCTCCGCCACGGCCGAGGACATGTGGTCCTGATCAATGCGGGATCCGGACTCCGGATCAAGTCGAACCGCGGTCCCTACACCGCCAGCAAGTACGCGTTGCGAGCGTTCGCGGACGCCCTGCAGGCTGAAGAGAAAGCCAACGGAGTCCGGGTGACCTCGATCCACCCGGGCCCGACCGACACCGAGCTGCAGCGCAAGGCAGCCGAACGGGCGGGCCACGCGTACTGCCCGGATCAGTTCCTGCGGCCGGAGTCGGTGGCGGCCGTCGTGCTGAACGCGGTACGGGCGCCGGCGGACGCGACCGTGACCAATGCCGTCATCGATTGAGCACCGCCCCTCGGCCGGCCGAACGCCGCACCGAGCCGTCGCGCCGCTGCAGAAAGCCGGTCTCGTGCGGCAGGCGGCGCAGGCCGGTGCCGATCGCGCTCCCGCGCACCGGCCGTGACGGAGTCCATCGCCCATCCGGCCGGGCGCGCGCCGGCACACTCTTCAGATCGCCGAAACCGGCAGCGCCCGGGGCACGTTCCGGAACCGGAAGGGCTCCGGCTCGCGGCCCGCCTGCACGAACCAGCACTCTCCGGCGCCGTCGCCGGTGACGATCCGCACCATCGCGTCCGCCACCACTTCCGCCGGGATCACGGGCATCCCCTCCTCGGAGAGCATGTCGCGCAGCGGGTCGATGATCCGCGACTCGGCGAACCCCGGACAGATCGCGTTCACGCGGATTCCCTCCTCCGCCAGAGCCGGCCCCAGCGAGCGTGCGAGACCCACCACCGCGTGCTTGTTGGCCGCGTAGACCGGGTCGAGGGGAGCCGCGGCCAGACCGGCCAGTGAGGAGGTCGCCACGATCGCCCCGCCGCCGCGGGCCCGCAGAGCGGGCAGGACCGCGTGCACACCGAAGACCACTCCGTCGAGGTTGGCGCCCATCGCCCGGTGGTAGCGCGCCACGTCGAAGTCGTCGCCGACGCCGCAGCCCGTCGTCACGCCCGCGTTGAGGAAGGCGATGTCGACACCGCCGCAGTGCTCCACCACATGGTCCACCAGCGCTCGGTTGGCCTCCAGGTCGGAGACGTCGCAGGCGTGGAAGGTGCCGCCGACGAGCTCTGCCACTTCCCGGCCTCCCGCCGCGTCGAGGTCCGCGACGACGACCTCGGCACCGGCCTGCGCCAGCGCCAGCGCGGTGGCACGCCCCAGGCCGCTCGCGCCACCGGTGACGATCGCGACCTTGCCCTGAAGCGGCGGCCGTACGGTGCTCACGCCAGCTCCAGAACGAGCTTGCCGACGTTCTCACCGCGGAAGAGCATCTGCAGCGTCTCCGGGAAGTCGTCCACCGTGCCCTTCACCACGTGCTCCTTGACCTTGATCCGGCCGTCGCCGATCCAGCCGGCGATGTCCTGCGTGGCCTGCGTGAAGCGCTTGGCGTAGTCGAAGACCACGAAGCCCTCCATCCGCGCCCGCCGTACGAGCAGCGACAGATAGTTGGACGGGCCCTGGACCGGTGTCGCGTTGTTGTACTGGCTGATCGCACCGCAGATCACGACGCGTGCGTGCATCGCGAGCCGGGTGAGAGCCAGGTCCAGAATCTCGCCTCCGACATTGTCGAAGTAGACGTCGATGCCGTCGGGCGTCCGGTCACGCAGCGCGCGCTTCAGATCGCCGGAGCGGTAGTCGATCGCCGCGTCGAAGCCGAGTTCGTCGGTCAGCAGGGCGCACTTCTCCGGGCCGCCGGCGATGCCCACCACACGGCAGCCCTTCACCTTGGCGATCTGCCCCACCAAGGTGCCGACCGCACCGGCGGCGCCGGAGACCACGACGGTGTCACCCTCTTTGAGGGCGCCGACGTCGAGCAGGCCGAAGTAGGCCGTCATGCCCGGCATGCCCAGTGCACCAAGGAAGGTCGGGAGCGGGGCGAGTGACGGGTCGACCTTCACGGCGCCCTTGCCGTCGGAGACGACGTGCTCCTGAACGCCGAACGTGCCGACGACATGGTCGCCGGGCTGAAACGCGGGATGGTTGGATGTCGTCACCTCGATCACCGATCCCGCGCGCATGACCTCGCCGATGCCCACGGGTGGCAGGTAGGAGGGGCGGTCGTCGAGCCATCCGCGCATTGCGGGATCGAGTGAGATGAAGCGCGTCCGCCCGGCGAAGCAGCCGTCTCCCGGTTCGGCGACAGGCGCTGACGCGTGCTCCCAGTCATCTGCTGTTACCTCACCCAAGGGGCGGGCTGCCAGACGGATCTGGCGATTGATCGCAGACATCGAGCCTCCAGTTGCTGAGTTCCCGGAAGCATACCGACCAGTCGGCATGGCTCTGTGTGGGCTGGGTCACATCGCGGATGCGGTCGCACGAGGAAACCGGGGAGGGGTGTGCGCAGGCCGGTGCGGCCCGGTCCGGCCAACGGGCTCAGGATGTGCTGCGGCCGCCCGGTGCCCGGTACGCCTCTGCCTGTACGGCAGGGTTGCGCAGTGACTCGGCCGCGTCGGAGACCCGCTGCAGCAACTCCAGGAACGTGGACTGCTCCTGAGGGTCCAGCGGTGCGAGGAAGATCTGGTTCATGCGGGCCGTCCGCCCGGACAGCTTGCGGTGCACCCGCTCACCCTCCTCGGTGGCGCGCAGCACGGACCGGCGGCCGTCCTTCGCGTCGCGGACCTTGTCGACCAGACCGCGGCCGACCAGGCGGCGGATCACCTCGGCGATGGTGGACCGGTCGAGACCGACCCGCTCGCCCACGGTGCGCTGGTCCAGGCCGTCCTCGCCGATCAGGGTGTTGAGAACGGCGAACTGCGGGGAGGTGACCTCCTCCGAGACGATCGTGTTCCACAGCAGGGTGTGCGACTGCTGCAGGCGCCGGGCCAGATGGCCGGGGTGCGTGCTGAGGTCGAGCGCGGGCACGGTTCGTCCTCTCCGGAGATCCTCCTTGTACTGAGGGCCTTGACCCTGGATCGCCATGATGCCACGCTCCCGACTGAGAAGCAGATAGTCAGTGTACTGAGTATCTGATTCCAAAAGAGGAGTGGACGGATGGACAAAGTGGTGTCCACGGCCGCGGAGGCCGTGGCCGGTGTGCGCGACGGCTCGGCGCTCGCGGTCGGAGGTTTCGGTCTCAGCGGAGTGCCGAACGTGCTGATCCAGGCGGTGTTCGCGACCGGGGCCGGCGGCCTCCGCGTCGTGTCGAACAACTGCGGCGCGATGGACTCAGGTCTGGCCGTCCTGCTCGCCGCGGGCCGGATCGCCCGCGTGACGGGGTCCTACATCGGCGCCAACAAGGAGTTCGCCCGCCAGTACCTCGCCGGCGAGCTGGAGGTCGAACTGATCCCGCAGGGCACGCTCGCCGAGCGGCTGCGCGCGGGCGGCTGCGGCATCCCGGCCTTCTACACCCCGGCCGGCGTCGGGACCCAGGTCGCCGAGGGCGGACTGCCCTGGCGCTACGACGGCCAGGGCGGGGTCGCGCTGTCCTCGCCGCCCAAGGAGGTGCGGGAGTTCGACGGCGAGGAGTACATCCTCGAGCGGGGGATACGCACCGACTTCGCGCTCGTACGGGCCGCGAAGGGCGACCGGCACGGCAATCTCGTCTTCGCCAAGTCCGCCCGGAACTTCAACCCCCTGGCAGCCATGGCGGGCAGGATCACCATCGCCGAGGTCGAGGAGCTGGTCGAGCCCGGCGAGATCGACCCGGACCAGGTCCACCTGCCGGGCATCTTCGTCCAGCGGATCGTCGCCCTCACGCCCGTGCAGGCCGCCGACAAGAAGATCGAGCAGAGGACGGTGCGCGGCTGATGGGCTGGACACGGGACGAGATGGCCGCCCGCGCGGCCCGGGAACTGCGCGACGGGGAGTACGTCAACCTGGGCATCGGACTGCCGACGCTGATCCCGGGCCACCTCCCCGAGGGCGTCCACGTCATCCTCGAATCCGAGAACGGCATTCTCGGCACCGGTCCCTTCCCTTACGAGGACGAGGTCGACCCCGACCTGATCAACGCGGGCAAGGAGACCGTCACCGTCCTCCCGGGTGCCTCCTTCTTCGACTCGGCGCTGTCCTTCGGGATGATCCGCGGCGGCCACATCGATGTCGCCGTGCTCGGCGCCATGCAGGTGTCCGCCTCCGGCGACCTGGCCAACTGGGCCGTCCCCGGCAAGCTGGTCACCGGCATCGGCGGCGCCATGGACCTGGTGCACGGGGCTCGCCGGGTCATCGTGACGATGACCCACACGGCCAAGGACGGCAGCCCGAAGATCGTCGAGGAGTGCGACCTGCCGCTCACCGGCCGCGGTTGCGTCGACCGGATCATCACCGACCTCGGTGTCCTGGACGTCACCGCTCAGGGCCTGGTGCTGGTCGAGTGCGCACCGGACGTACCGGCCGACGAGATCGTGGCGCAGACGGCCGCGAAACTGACCGTTCCTCAAGGCATCCGCTCATGAGCCCGGCTGGATCAGGCCCCAGGACCAGGGAGTTCACCGACGCATGGCACTGACTCAGACCGACATCGACCGCGAGATGGCGCAGCAGCGCGAGGCGTACGAGAAGTCCGCCGCCGAAGGCGCCCCGCCCGCACATCATCCGGCGCGGGACTACGCCCCGTACCGCTCCAGCGTGCTGCGCCACCCGAAGCAGCCGCTGGTCTCCATAGGACTGCGGCAGGACCCTGAGGCCGTCGAGCTGGCCTCGCCCGCCTTCGGCGAAACCGACATCACCGAGCTCGACAACGACCTCACCCGCCGCCACCGGGGTGAGCCGCTCGGCGAGCGCATCACCGTCAGCGGCAGGCTCCTCGACCGTGACGGACGGCCGGTGCGGGGCCAGCTGATAGAGGTCTGGCAGGCCAACGCCTCCGGGCGGTACGCCCATCAGCGCGACCAGCATCCCGCGCCGCTCGACCCCAACTTCACCGGTGCGGGCCGGACGCTGACCGGCGACGACGGCAGCTACACCTTCACCACGATCAAGCCCGGCGCCTACCCGTGGCGCAACCACACCAACGCCTGGCGACCCGCGCACATCCACTTCTCGCTCTTCGGAACCGCCTTCACCCAGCGGCTGATCACACAGATGTACTTCCCGGGCGACCCGCTCTTCGCGTACGACCCCATCCTGCAGTCCGTCACCGACGAGGCCGCACGGCAGCGGCTGGTCGCCGCGTACGACCACGACCTGTCGAAGCCGGAACAGTCCCTCGGTTACCGCTGGGACATCGTGCTCGACGGTCCCGCCGCCACCTGGGCCGAGGAAGGCCGCTGACATGACGACTCCTCCCGTGCTTCCCACTCCCTCCCACACCGTGGGGCCCTTCTACGGGTACGCCCTGCCGTTCCCCGGCGGCGCGGAGATAGCCCCCGTCGGCCACCCCGACACGATCACCGTCCACGGCCGTGTGTCGGACGGGGACGGCGCCCCCGTCCCGGACGCGCTCCTGGAGTTCTGGGGTCCCGGCCCTGACGGTGAACTGCCGTGCGTCGGAGGATCGTTGCGCCGCGACCCGGTGACCGGTGGCTTCCTCGGCCGCAACGGCGTCGACTTCACCGGCTTCGGCCGCGTACCGACCGACGCGGACGGCCACTGGGCGGTGCGCACCCTCCGACCCGGCGCCCGCGGCCGCAACGCCCCGTACATCGGCGTCTGCGTCTTCGCCCGCGGTCTCACCCACCACCTCTTCACCCGGGTCCATCTGCCGGAGCCGGCCGAGGCGTTGGCCGCCGACCCGCTCCTGGCCTCGCTGACGCCCGAGCGGCGCGCGACGCTGGTGGCGGTTGCCGAACCGCGCGGCACCTACCGTTTCGACATCCGGCTGCAGGGTGAGGCGGAAACCGTGTTCCTGGAGTTCACATGACGCACGACGATCTCGACGCCGGCCTGCTCGCCCCCGGGCGGGCGGGCTCGCCCGCCGAGGCGGCCACCTCCGACGCCGCCTTTCTGCAGGCGATGCTGGATGCCGAGGCCGCACTCACCCGCGCCCAGGCCGCGCTCGGCCTGGCTCCTGCGCAGGCGGCCGTCGCCGTGACCGGGGCCGCCCACGCCGAGCACTTCGACCTGCGCGACCTGGCGCTGCGCGCACGTCGTGGCGGCAACCCGGTCATCCCACTGGTCGCCGATCTCACGGCGGCGGTGCCCGAGGAGCATGCGCCGTACGTTCATCGCGGGGCCACCAGCCAGGACATCCTCGACACCGCGGCGATGCTGGTCGCCTCCGGGACGCTGGCGCTGGTCCTCGACGACCTGGACCGTACGGACCACGCCCTGGCCCGCCTCGCCGCCGAGCACCGTGACACCCCCATGCCGGGCCGCACCCTCACCCAGCACGCCGTCCCGACCACGTTCGGGCTGAAGGCGGCGGGCTGGCGCGCGCTGGTACTCGACGCCCGCGATCGCCTCACCGCCGTACGCGCGTCGCTTCCCGCCCAACTCGGCGGTGCGGCAGGCACATTGGCGGCCTTCGACGCGTACGCCCAGGCGGCCGGCACCGGTGTGCGGCTGGTCGCCGCGTACGCCCGGGAACTCGCTCTCGCCGAACCGGCACTGCCCTGGCACACCCTCCGCACCCCCGTCGCCGACCTGTCCGGTGCGCTCGCCTTCACGGCGGGTGCGCTCGGAAAGGTCGCCTCCGACGTTCTCGTACTCTCCCGTACCGAGATCGGCGAGCTGAGCGAGGGCAGCGGCGGGGGCTCGTCCGCCATGCCGCACAAAGCGAATCCGGTGCGGGCCGCGCTCATCGTGGCCGCCGCACGCAGGGCGCCCGCGCAGGCCGCCGTACTGTACGGATCCGTCGCGGCCGAGGACGAGCGGCCCGCCGGAGCATGGCACGCGGAGTGGGAGCCCCTGCGCGATCTGC
The DNA here is from genome assembly GCF_053611045.1 of Streptomyces sp. NPDC054841. NCBI lineage: Bacteria > Bacillati > Actinomycetota > Actinomycetes > Kitasatosporales > Streptomycetaceae > Streptomyces > Streptomyces sp. NPDC054841. The sequence goes on from NZ_JBSGZO010000081.1 coordinate 11,305, forward strand.
TGCGGCTGGTCGGGGGAGCGGCCCGGGACGCGGCGGAACTCGTAACGGGCCTGCGGGTGCACCCCGCGCGGATGCGCGAGCACCTGCACCTGACCGAAGGGCTGATCGTCTCGGAGCGGCTGACCGCCGTCGCCGCCGCCCGGCTGGGCCGCGCCCGCGCCCGGCAGTTGCTGGCGGATGCGGCGCTCACCTCCCGTACGACAGGCGCGGAACTGGCCGACGTCCTGGGCGGGATACGCGACTCGGAGCCCGCACTGAACGATCTCGACCTGTCCGCCCTCACGGACCCCGCTCACTACACCGGCGCCGCCGGGGCACTCACCGACCGCGCTTTGAGACGGCGCTGAGCCACGAAGGCACAGGCCATGACAGAAATGCTGCACCACCACTCAGAAGGCCCGGCCACCGGGCCCGCCCTGCTCCTCGCCCCGTCCCTGGGCACCTCGACCGCCCTGTGGGACGCGATCGCGCCCGAGCTGAGTCCGGCGTTCCGTACCGTCCGATGGGACCTGCCGGGGCACGGCGGAACGTCCGCCGGTCTGATCGGCCCAGGCGCCACCGTCGACCGACTCGGCGCGCTGGTCCTGGACCTGGCCGACTCGCTCGGCCTGGACCGCTTCCACTACGCCGGGGTGTCGCTCGGCGGCGCGGTCGGCCTGTGGCTGGCCGCGTACCATCCGGAGCGGATCGACCGGCTCGCCGTCATCTGCTCCTCCGCGCACTTCGGCCCGGCCGGACCCTGGCGTGAACGGGCCGCTCTGGTACGCGAGTCGGGCACGGGCGCGATCGCCGATACCGCGCCGGCCCGATGGTTCACCCCCGGCTTCACCGAGTCGGGGCTCGTCGACGATCTGCGCCGGACCGACCCGGAGGCGTACGCGGCCTGCTGCGATGTGCTGGCTGCCCTGGACCTGCGTGACGCACTGCCGTCGATCACCGCGCCCACGCTGGTCGTCGCAGGCCGGCAGGATCCCGCCACACCGCCCGCGCACGCCCGGGAGATCGCCGACGCCGTGCCGGACGCGGCCCTCACCGAGCTGGCGGACGCCTCGCACCTCGCACCCGTGGAGCGGCCCGGGGCCGTGCTGGCCGCGCTGCGCGAACACTTCTCGGCGCCGGGCCCTGGCCTGGGAACGGCGGTACGCACATAGGTTCCTGCACGACGTCGTCAGGTGCGCCAGATCTTCCGGTAGGCCTCGCGGTAACCCGACGGATTCCAGGACGTGGCTCCGCCGGTGTTGTCGGCCGTGGAGATGTGGACGGGGGCGACGTAGCCACTGGCGGCCTGGCCGGCGAAGGAACGGTTGAACTCGTCGACGATCTGCCAGCCCTGCTGGGACAGCGGTTCGGGGACGGTGGCGGCCTGGAACTGCTCGCTGTTGATGCGCTGGAAGGCGGAGGGATCGCCGTCGCCCGCGCCGATGTTGAAGGGAGGGCCGGAGCCCGGTTTTCCGGCAGCGCGGAGGGCCGGGGCGGCATCGGCGAAGTAGAGGTCGTTGATGGCGACCGAGTACGTCCACCTGTCCTGGAAGCGGGAGAGGAGGGAGGAGACCTCCTGGGGAGTGCGGTGGCTCGCGTCCGGAATCGGGATGTTCTCGGACGCCAACAGGTTCACGCCCGGGCAGGTGGCGAGCCCCTGCTTGATCAGTTCGGCCTTGTTCTTGGCGAACGGGATCGAGTCGTCGGTGAAGACGACGACTCCGGCATCGCCGTTGGACCGGGCGATGACCCAGTCCGCGCTGATCTTCGCCACGTCCGCCACGTTGGTGGTGATGTTGGTGAACAGCCTGGGGTTGTCGCTCGGGCCGGGGGAACGGACCGCGTGCCAGCCGACGAGCGGGATGTGCGCCGCCTGAGCCCGCGCCACCTGCTGCGACGTCAGATTGGGGTCGAAGCCGCCGATGGCGATGCCCGAGGGCTTGAGGGTGACGGCCTGGCTGAGCGCTGCCTGGATGCCGGCGGGAGTGCCCTCTCCGTCGATCACCCGGACGTTCCAGCCTGTGACCTTCGCGGCTTCCTTGACGCCCTTCGCGACGCCGGCGACGCCAGGGTTGGTCATGGTCTGCGCGACGTAGACGATGCTCTTGCCGGGAACCGCCGCGGGGCCACTGGTGGGGCCGTTCCAGGAGGCGTTGGTGTTCTCGGCCTGCTGCACGGCCGCCCTGGCCTTCGCGAGTACGGCGGGGCAACCGGCCTTCGACGGCCCGGTGCCCGTCGACGGGCCGCGCCCGCAACCGACGACGACGGTGGCGGCAAGTACCAGCAGGGATGCGGTGGTGAGTGCGGTCCTTCGGTTCGGGTACACGGTGCTCCTGACGCGGTGCGCGTTACGAAGTGTCCTAGGGGGTGCCGTCCTTCGTCGGTGCGGCCGGCGTCCCTGCGAGCGACTGGCGGGTCGCGGTGGGGCCGGTGCGCAGCCGGCGGCGGGCGGAGTAGCCGGCCAGGCCGACGGCGATGAGCAGGGTGGCGCCGTTGAACAGCGGGGTGGCCCAGAACTGGGCGCCGAGCTGGCCGATGCCGGCGAGGCCGACGGCGAGGACGGCGACGGCCACGACGGTGCCCCAGGCGTTGGCGCGGCCGGGCTTGACCGTGGTGGAGCCGAGCAGGGCGCCGACGAAGGCGGGCAGCAGGTAGTCCAGGCCGACACTCGGGTTTCCGGTCTGCTGCTGGGCGGCGAGGAGGACCCCGGCGAAGCCGACGACCAGGCCCGCACCGGCGAAGGCGTAGACGGAGTACTTGTGGGTGCGGATGCCGAGGATGCCGGCGGCGCGGGGGTTGGAGCCGATGACATAGAGGTACCGGCCGAGCGGCAGCCGCTCCAGCACCAGCCAGAGGGCGACGACGATACCGAGGACGTAGAAGGCGGGTACCGGCAGGCCGAGGAACCTGGAGTCGTAGATGCCGGTGAAGGCGGGCGGCAGGCCCTGCGGGCCCGGGACGATCCGGGTTCCGTCGGTGATCCAGCCGCTGACGGCGTACATCATGCTGCCGGTGCCGAGAGTGGCGATGAAGGAGTCGATCTGCGCGAACTCGACGATGACACCGTTGAGAGCGCCGACCACCGCGCCGCCGAGGATCACTGCGAGGCAGGCGAGCGGCCAGGGCCAGCCTTCGTTGACGATGAGCTGCATCACCATCACGTGCGCGAGGCCGAGGCCGTAGCCGATGGACAGGTCGAACTTGCCGGTGACGATGGGGATCGTCGCGCCGAGCGCGAGGATGGCGGGGATCGATTGGTTGGAGAGGATCGAGGAGACGTTGTCCCGTGTGGGAAAGGTGTCCGGCAGGGTGATGGAGAAGATCAGGAAGAGCAGGGCGGCCAGGGCCAGGAGGCCGTAGGTGCCGATGAGGTGCCCGCGCAGGAAGCCCAGCAGGGCTCGGGGCGAGGTGGAGGGGGTCACCGGTTCGTCGCGGTTCCGGTGATGGCGGGCATGGCCGAGGCGGTGCGGGTCAGTTCGCCGACCGTGAGGGCATCACCGGTCAGCTCGGCCCGCACGCTCCCACGGGCGAACACCAGGGCGCGGTGGCACACGGTGGTGACCTCCTCGAAATCGGTGGAGATGAGCAGTACCGCCAGGCCGGCGGCCAGCGCCTCGTCGAGCAGACGATGGATCGCGGCCTTGGCGCCGACGTCCACGCTGGCGGTCGGCTCTTCGAGGACCAGCAGGCGCAGGCTCACCCGGAGCCACCGGCCGACCATGATCTTCTGCTGGTTGCCGCCCGAAAGGGTGGCGATCGGGACCTCACAGTCACGGGGGTGCACCGAGAACCGGTCGATCAGGGCGGTGGCCTCGGCCCGCTCGCGCCGGGGACCGGTCCAGTGCCACGCCGGCACACCGACTGCCCGGGGGTTGGCCAGGAAGTTCTCCCGTACGGTCAGTTCTGCCGCGCAGCCCTCCTCCTGACGGTTGCCGGCCACGAAGCCGACCCCGGAGTCGAGAGCGGCGGCGACCGTACGCGGGTGGTACGGGCGGCCGTCGAGCAACGCCCGCCCGCCGAGGACCGGCCGGGCGCCGGCGAGGGCGCGGCCGAGGTCCATGTGGCCGGCGCCGGTCAGGCCCACCATGCCGACGATCTCGCCGGCACGCAGTTCCAGGCTGACCGGTCCGGCGTATCGGGTGCGGACGCCGTCGAGGCTCAGGACGGGCGGGCCGCCGGCAGGGGTGGTGGCGGGCCGGTGGCCGGCCAGTTCGCGGCCCACGATGTCATGCACCAGACGTGCGGGACTGCGGCCGGCGAGCGGACCTTGGCTGACGAGGTGGCCGTCGCGCAGCACGGCGAACGTGTCGGCGACCTTGTACACCTCGTCGAGCCGATGGGTGACGTAGAGGACGCCGTGCCCTCGGTCGCGCAGGGTGTGCAGGACGTCGAAGAGCCGGGCGCAGTCCGCGGCGGGGAGGGTGGCGGTCGGTTCGTCGAGGACGAAGAGCTCCGCCCGCGTCGCCAAGGCGCGGGCGATGGCGACCAGCGAGCGCTCCGCGGGGGCGAGGCCTGCGATCGGGGCCTCGGCGTCCAGGTGACCGGCGACGATCCGCAGGGCCTCGGCGCAGCGCTCTCGGGTCTGCCGCCAGGAGACCAGTCCGCAGCGGCGCGGATAGCCGGTGCCCAGGGCGATGTTCTCGGCGACCGTCATCCACTCGACGAGGCCGAGATCCTGGTGAATGAACGACATCTTCCGGGCGGCGGCGTCCGAGCCGAGCGGATGCCCGGCCACCGTCACCTCGCCCTCGTCGGCGTGGTGGACCCCGGCGAGCACCTTGATGAGGGTGGACTTCCCGGCGCCGTTGGGACCGAGCAGGGCGAGGACACTGCCGCCGTGGATGTCGAGGTCGACCCCGGCGAGCGCGAGGGTGCCGCCGAACCGCTTGCTGAGACCGCGTATGCGGACGAGCGGTCCTCCACCGAAGCGAGAGGGTGGGCTCATCGCGGTGTCGGGAGCGTCATGCACGGACTTCTCCGGGGGTCGGCCTCCAGGTTCTTCCCGACTGCATGGAGGATGCTACTGGGAGCTGTTGCAGTATTTCCGGCATATCGGTGGTGCCTTTGACTCCAATGGGCGAGCTGCCCGGGAAGGCGGCCTCCCCGCGCACCTCCCAGCTGTGCCGGGTGCGGGTCACGCCGCCGCATCCAGGGCACACTCGGCCCAGATGACCTTGCCGTCGGTCGTGTAGCGGGTGCCCCAGGCCTGGGCGAGCTGCGCGACGAGGAACAGGCCACGGCCGCCTTCGTCGGTGGTGGCCGCATGGCGCAGGCGCGGGGCGGTGCTACTGGTGTCGTGGACCTCGCAGATCAGGGTGCGGTCGTGGATGAGGCGCACCTGGATGGGCCCGGTTCCGTAGCGGACGGCGTTCGTGACCAGCTCGCTGAGCAGCAGCTCCGTGGCGAAAGCGGACTCGTCCAGCCCCCACTGGCTCAGCTGTTGGACGGCGGCGGCACGGATGTCGGAGACGAGGGCCGGGTCGGCGGGCAGGTCCCAGGTGGCGATCCGGTCGGCGGGCAGGGTGTGGGTGCCGGCGACGAGCAGCGCGATGTCGTCGGCAGGGTGGTCGGGTGCCACGGCGTCGAGAACCGCCTGGCAGGTGTCCTCGGGCGTTCGGTCCGGGTGGGCCAGCGCGCGGCGCAGCTGGTCGAGTGCCACGTCGATGTCGCGATCGCGGTCGGCGACGAGTCCGTCGGTGTAGAGGACCAGCCGGCTGTGTTCGGGGAGGTGGATCTCGGCCGTTTCGAAGGGGAGGCCGCCCAGGCCGAGAGGCGGTCCGGCGGGCAGGTCCGGGAAGGTCACGGTGCCGTCGGGGTGGACCAGCGCGGGCGGAGGGTGGCCGGCGCGAGCCATGGTGCACTGCCCCGTGGTGGGGTCGTAGACGGCGTACAGGCACGTGGCGCCGACGATGCCGGGGCTGCCGAAGGCAGGGCTGTCGTCGCCCTCCTCCCGGTCCAGACGCAGCACGAGATTGTCCAGGTGGGTGAGGAGTTCGTCGGGGGCGAGTTCCAGTTCGGCGAAGTTGCGTGCGGCGGTGCGCAGCCGGCCCATGGTGGCGGCGGCGTGCAGTCCATGGCCCACGACATCGCCGACGAGGAGGGCGACGCGGGTGCCGGAAAGGGGGATGACGTCGAACCAGTCGCCGCCCACTCCGGATTCGGCGGGCAGATAACCGTGGGCGACCTCGACGGCGTCCTGCTCGGGAAGGCCGCGCGGGAGCAGACTGCGCTGAAGTGCCAGGGCCAGGGTGTGTTCGCGGGTGTAGCGGCGGGCGTTGTCGATGCAGAGGGCGGCGCGGGCGGCGAGTTCCTGGGCCAGCGAGCGATCGTCGTCCCCGAAGGGGGCGGGATCCTGCGAGCGGTAGAAGCTCGCGATGCCCAGGAGGACGCCCCGCGCGAGGAGGGGGACGGAGATGAGGGAGTGGACGCCGTGCGCGAGGATCTGCTCGGCGTGTTCGGGTTCTTGGGCGATCCAGCCGGCGGCGGACTTCAGATCGGGTTCCAGCACGGCCTGCCCGCTGGCCAGGCACCGTAGATGGGGCGTGGCCGGGTGCAGCTGCACCCGCTCGCCGGCCGGGTAGAAGGGGCAGTCCTCGCGGATGCCGTGGACCACCGTACGGTGCAGGTCGGTGCTGGGGTCGGCCGACTCCTCGCCGCGCAGTACGGCCTCGGGCACGTCGATGGTGACGTAGTCGGCCAGGCGCGGGACCGCCATCTCGGCGAGTTCCCGGGCGGTGCGGCTCACGTCCAGGGTGGTGCCGATACGGGCGCTGGCCTCGGCCAGCAGCTCCAGGCGGCGCCGGGCCGCAACGGCGTACTTCCCCACCTCCGGCTCGCCCACCAGCACCAGCCCCCTGGCCAGGCCGTTGGCGGCGTCGTCCGTGCCTGGTGGGACGGACGCGCGGACCGTCGTGGCGGCCCGGCCGGCCGCGGCTCCGGGGAAGTGCCCGGACGACGGGCCGGCGGTGGTGGCGGCATCCTGCGGGACGAGGCCGAGTGGCCGGCCGGCGTGAGCCGGGACGGCGATGCGGGGGTGCGGCGTGTCGCCGGGGAGGCTGGGGGTGCTGGGGAGGACCGCCTCGATGACGACGCCCTCCACCCCGGAGGGGCTCGTCACCGGATGGCTCAGGAGGGTGATCCGCCGGTCGCGGGACAGGGACACTTCGACGGCAGCCCGCTGGGACGAGGAGATCAGCTCCGTGGCCTTCTCCTTGAGCGTCGTCTGATCGCGCTGGTCCAGCCCCATCTGAAGCAGTTCGTTCATTCCGATCAGGTGCCCGTCCCCGGTTGCCTCGCTGGTCCACGCGCGGCGTCTGGCGTCGAGATACGCCCGCAGCAGGCCACGCTCTCGCGCCGAACTCTGCTCCATCAGCCGCCGTTCGATGGCTTCGGCGGCGTTGCGTATCACGGTGACCAGTGCCGGGTCCGCGTCGGTGAGGGGATAGCCGAAGCAGAGGACGCCCTCGATACGCCCGCTGAGCTGGTCGCGAACGGGGATTGCAGTACAGGCGTTTGACTGAGAGCGCTCGGCGAAGTGTTCGGCGCCGGAGACCTGGCACAGCTCCCTTTCCGCGAGTGCGAGACCGACACCGTTGGTCCCGGCGAACTGCTCGGCGAACACGAAGCCGGGGATGCTCTGGATCGGGGCGAGCCGCCGCACCAAGGACGCTTCCCCGAAACGGCGTTCAAGCACCGTCCCGTGTCCATCGGCGAGACAGATGTTCATCTGGCTGCCCGCGAACATGGCTTTCAGCCGGTCCAGCACGGGCCCGGCCGCGCGCACGAGCTCACTGTCCGGATCGAAATCCTGCCGGAAGGGGAGCTCGGTCTGGTCCGGTGAGAGTCCCAGCAGCCGGCAGCGCTGCCACGAACTCAGGATCGGACTTCTCACGCCCCCCTCGACCGACTCGCCATGCAGAAACCGTTCGCGGGGACGTACGGGGCCGATGCGGTCTCCCACGACCCCCATCTGCATCACTTCCCTCACAGAAACTCGGCGATCTCCCAGCCTCCATTTGAGTATATTCCTCCCCTTTTGGACGAATAGAGGAATGCATACTGTGATGCGCTGGTTGCTGACGGGAAAGGTCTGGCCGGCCTCCACCATGATCGGCGGCCGGCTCGGGGCGACGGCGACGGCCGGCCATCACAGGATCGCGACCGGGTTGACGGGCGAGCCTGTCCCGCCGGGCACGTCCAGCGGCGACACGACGAGCATGAACTCGTAACGCCCTTCCTCGGCGCAACCGGCGGAAAGTGCCTCGAGGTCGAGATTGTCCAGCAGCGGCACCCCCATGGCGGTGATGGCGAGCGCGTGGACCGGAGAGTGCAGGCCTTCGACCGGCGAGGGGCGTACATCGCTGTCCCCGTCGCCTCCGAGCAGAGCAATGGCACGCTCGGCCAGCAGCGGCATGGCGTCCACGTGCAGGCCCGCACTCGCCGCGTCAGCGTTCCAGGGGCCGATTTCCCGGCGGCGACGGAAGCGGCCGGAGCGCAGCAGCACCGCATCGCCGTCCCCGATCGTCACATCGAGTGCCTTCTCGGCGGCGATGATGTCCTGCGCGTGCACTGCGTGCCCGGGTTCCAGCCATGAGGTCCCGAGGACGGCGGGCAGGTCGAGGAGTATGCCCTTGGTGACGAGGGGGCCGAGCGCCGGCACCGCGCCGAAGCGGGCACCAGCGGCATCGACGACCTCGTGCGCCGCGCGGCCGTCGTAGAGCTGCCCCCGGTAGGCGATGTGTGACAGCGCGTCGAGATGGCTCACGCCCTTGCCGTGGTAATCCACGGCGATGAAGTCCTTGTGGGTGGAGGGCTCCGGCGCCTCCACGTCGCCGAGGTCGGACATGTAATGCAGCGCGGGCCTGCTGTTGTCCGGTCCGGGCCGGGTGTTCCAGGGCAGCCCCATCGGCACGACCGTCCCGGACCGGATCAGGGCGGTGGCCCGCCGCACATGGCCCGACGTCACCCTGTTCCAGGCGCCGCGGTCGGCCGCAGTCCAGCAGCCCCATGTGCGGACCGCATCGAAGAGTGCGTCGAACTCCTGACGGGAGACGGCGGGACCGTTGCCGGGACCGGCCGGCAGGGGATAGGGGCCGTCGGAGGGGCTGCTGCTCATCCGTACTCAGCGCTCCAAGGATCGTAGGTGCTGTCGCCCGGGGCGCCAGGGCGGCGCTGCGTACTCACCCTGTGCCGGACGCCACCCCTGCCCAGGTCTCCTGCCTGCGCGCATCACGCGGACGAGGATGCGGGCCCGGGGTTGCCATACGTCCATGGTCGGTCACCTGCTCGGGGGCCGGGCAATGAGCGGCGCTCATCGAGTCTCTTCCTCGCCGGACAGCCGCTGCGTGACCCCACGATCGCGAGGACGTCCTTGCCGGCACCTCATCCGGCGTCGTGGAAGACGAGGCCGAGGGTGTGGCGCCGGCCGGAGCGGACGGTGCTCACGCCGTGCCGCATGGGCCCGGTCGACCAGCCGCGCTTGGAGGCGACGGGCCGGTCGCGGGTGGTGAAGATCAGTCCATGGCCCTGGAGGAGGGTGGTGGAGAAGCCGCGGGACTGGGCGCGGGGGCGCTGTTCGGTCATGAGGAACTCGCCGCCGCTGTAGTCGATTCCGGGCTCGTCGAGGCCGATGACGACCTGGAGGGGGAAGACGGCTTCGCCGAAAACGTCACGGTGCAGGGCGTTCCAGTCTCCGGCCCCGTAGCGCAGCAGGATCTGCGCGGACTTGGCCTGACCGGCCTCATGGCAGTGCGCCAGCCACTCCTGAAGGCTGTCAGGCCAGGGGGAGGGCCGGCCGGGCTTGGCGGCCCAGTCGCGGGCGATGGGCAGCAGACGCGGGTAGAACGCCTCCCTCAACTCTCTTACGGCTTCGGGCAGTTCATGGGTGAAGTAGCGGTACTGGCCGGAGCCGAAGCGGTGGCGGGCCATGTCGATGGTGGTGCGGAAGCAGTGGTCCTCGTCGTAGAGGGCGGCGATCGCGGCGCACTCGCCGGAAGTGAGGAGCCGGCCGGTCAGGGCGCTGCCGTACTTGTTGACCTCGTCGGTGAGCGCGTCCCAGTCGGCAGCGTCGACCCGCTCGGTCAGCGTGGTCTGCGGGTGGGTGGTGTCGATCATGGTGCTGCCCTCCCGGGCGGGGCATGTCGCAGGGCTCGGGTGAGGGTGGTGCCGTAGTTGCCGTTTCTGACTACGTGTACGAGTCTGCGACTCTCGGGGGGTCATGTCCGGCGGAATTCGGACGCCGCATTTCCGCTGGGGTATGGACGCCTTACGGTCCTGGGAGCAGTGCTCCGTTGCCCACCATGACGTTGGTCGAGCCGTGATCGCGGCAAGGCGCAGCCCGCACCGCTCGTTCCTCGCGTCAGCCGACGTGGACGCGGGGCCGGTTCGCCCGGTTGGGTTCGGCCTCGCGCAGCACTTCCCGGGTGACGGGGGCGACCTCGCCCTGGCCGAAGAGGAAGAAGCGCAGGAAGTTGGCGAACGGGTTGCCCTCGGACCATTCGAAGTAGATGTGGGGGCGCTGGCCGGAGGCGTCCCGTACGTGCAGGAGCAGTGCGGCCAGGGCGTTGGGGATGGAGGAGCTCTCCAGGGTCAGGACGCGGTAGCGGTCGTGCAGAACCTCTCCGCGTACGCTCAGGTGAGCCTCGAACTCCGAGGGGTCACCGACGGTGACCTCGACGAAGACGAGGTCGTCCTCGGGCGGGATGTCGTTGTCGGCCCGGATCTGACGGATCTTGTCGCGGTACTCGGCGACGTCGCGCGCGCCGGGCTCGTTGGCGATGAAGCGGGCGGTGCGGTGGGAGATGTCGCGGACGAATCGCTCGGCCATGTCGTCCAGCGTCACGCCCGTGACGCGCAGCTCGAAGGCGCGGGCGAGCCGAGAGGCCAGGGACAGGATGATGATGCCGGCGATGAAGCATGCGCCGATCTTCACGCCGTCGGGCCGTTCGATGACGTTGAGGACCGTGGTGTAGAGGAAGACCGCCGAGATGACGGCGAAGGCGATCGTCCAGTTGCGCTGCCCGGCGCGGTGGGCGGCGATGGTCACCGCGATCGCCGCGGAGCAGATCAGGACCAGTACGCCGGTGGCGTAGGCGCCGCCCTGGGCGTCGACGTCGGCGTCGAAGATCCAGGTGACCAGGAACGCCACCAGGATGAAGACGATCACCATGGGGCGGACGGCGCGCGCCCAGTGCGGGGCCATGCCGTACCGGGGAAGGTACTGGGGCATCAGATTGAGCAGTCCGGCCATGGCGGAGGCGCCGGCGAACCAGAGGATGGCGATGGTGGCGACGTCGTAGACGGTGCCGAAGACGTTTCCGAGGTATTCGTGGGCGAGGTAGGCGAGGGCACGTCCGTTGGCCTGGCCGCCCGGCTGGAACTCTTTGGCCGGGATGAGCAGGGTGGTGATGAAGCTGGTGGTGATCAGGAAGACGCTCATGATCAGTGCAGCGGTGGTCAGCAGCTTCTTCGTACCCCGGATACGTCCAGCGGGCTTCTCCTCGGTGTCGCCGGGCTCGCCCTCCACGTGCGGCATGACCGCCACGCCGGTCTCGAAGCCGGACAGGCCCAGCGCCAGCTTGGGGAAGACCAGCAGCGCCACCCCGACCATGGCCACGACGTTTCCGTGCTCGGCGGTCAGGGCGCTGGACCAGTCGGTGACCACATGCGCCGCGGTGACGATGTGCCATAGGCCGACGACCACGACGACCGCGTTCAGGGCCAGGTAGATCCCGACGAGGGCGACGGCGACGCCGATCGCCTCCAGGAAGCCCTTGAGGAAGACCGCCCCGAGCAGCGCGATCAGCAGCAGTGTGACGAGCATCTGCTGACCGTGCAGGAAGCCGGGCACGTGCGGGTTCTCCACCAGGTGGATGGAGGAGTCCGCCGCCGACAGGGTGATGGTGATGAGGAAGTCGGTGGCGGCGAAGCCGAGCAGGGTCAGGACGAACAGCTTGCCCTTCCAGAACGACAGCAGTCGCTCCAGCATCGCGATCGAGCCCTGACCGTGCGGGCTCTCTTCGGACACCCGCCGGTACACCGGCAGTGCGCCCGCCAGGGTGACGATCACCAGCACGATGGTGGCCACCGGCGACAGCAGCCCCGCCGCGAGCGCGGCGATGCCCGGCTGATAGCCCAGCGTGGAGAAGTAGTCGACGCCGGTCAGGCACATCACCCGCCACCACCGCTGCCCCTTGTGCTCGGGCGCCGGTTCGGCTTGCGTGCCTTTCTGGTGCCTGGCCATGTCGGACAGGCCCTCGAGCATCCACGCACGCATGCGGCTCGTACGGGCATGGACGGGGGTGGTCATCTGTGCTCCTGGTCTACAACGAACGAATTCGGCCATCACGGAGACGGCCTGATCAGCGTATGCAATGAGAACCCGCAGGCTCAGGTGTCGCCCCGCACCCCGGGACACGGATGTGGGGTCCCCGGGAACGGTGCGAGGCAGAGCAGAAGGGTGGGTGCGTGAGGGCTCTCAGGTCCCCCCGGATCCGGTCAGCCCTGACACGGCAAGGTCTTACGGCTGCCCGGCGATGCGTGGATACGCGGGTATGCCGAAGAAGTCGGGCACCCTAATCGCCTGGTGGCCGACGAGTTCGGGGAACGCAGAGACGTCCCGGTCGCGATCAACACCGCGTGAGCGTATGTCGCCCCACCTGGTCAACAGCACCACTCCGATGCCTCGAGGGGCATCAAGAACTCGTTAGGATTCCCTCAGGGTTCGTACATATGGCGCAATTGCGCCCACGGCTGCTGCTGTCGCTCGTCCAGTCCGGAGATCTTGAAGACGGTCCGGGCAGTCTCGCCGTCGATCCTCCGCGACAACTGCTTCAGGGCGGTCGCCCCGCACAGCAGCGTCCCCCGGCCTCGCGCACGCCGCCTCCCCGAAGCTCCGTCCGACGAGTTGGACGGAGCATTTCGCCGACACGGAAACAGGACCGTTCGTGAAACCGGCTCAGGGTGGCAAGGTGCAGGAGCCGCAGTCGCGATGGGGCTGTGGCCGGCGCGGCGAAGGCGCGCGCCGTGGCATGGCAAAGGGAACGGAACTGATGGCAACAGGCACTGTGAAGTGGTTCAACGCCGACAAGGGCTTCGGCTTCATCCAGCAGGACGACGGTGGCCCGGACGTGTTCGTCCACTTCTCCGCCATCCAGACCACCGGCTTCAAGGAGCTGGCGGAGGGAGACAAGGTCGAATACGACGTGACCCAGGGCCCCAAGGGCCCGCAGGCGGAGCAGGTCCACCGCCGGTAGGGCGCCTCGGTCCTCGGTGCCCGGTCCCACCGGCTGATCGCCG
>NZ_JBSGZO010000082.1:0-24460 GCF_053611045.1 Streptomyces sp. NPDC054841
CTTCGCCCCCGGACCCCCAGTCCTCAAGCGCCGGACGGCTCCAAAGAGTGCCCGGTACCGTCCGGTGGGCCCGGGCGTCCGTCCTCAAGCGCCGGACGGGCTGTTTGCAGCCCGGCCTGTGCCCCGCCCCAGGGTTCGCGCAGTCGCCGGTCCAGTGCCATCGACAGCTCCGCCTCCACCACGCTCTTGGCGAGGGGGCGGAGCCGGCTGACGTCCTCGTCCCCGGCGGTATGGGTGCGCAGCAGGTCGGTGAACAGGGCGGCCAGCGCGTCGGCGTGGGCCCGTACCTCGCGGCCGGCCGCCAGTACGGCCGCAAGCGGGACGCCTTCCTTCACCAGCGCGGACGAGACGTCCAGCAGCCGGCGGCTGATGTGGACGATCTCGTCGCCGTCGGTGGCCAGATAGCCGAGATCGAGCGCGGCCATGAGGTTCTCCGCGGTGACCTCGCCCTCGAAGTAGTCGGCGAGCTCCGCCGGAGTGAGGCGGACCGGCGTCTCCTCGGTCGGCTCGCCGAGGCCCAGTACCTCGCCGACGTCCCGGCCGCTCTCGATGGCGGTGGCGAGATCGGCGATGACGCTCAGGGTGTGGCCGCGCTCCAGGAGGGCCGCGATGGTGCGCAGCCGGGCCAGGTGCTGGTTGCTGTACCAGGCGATACGGCCTTCTTTGCGGGGTGGCGCAATGAGTCCGCGCTCGCGGTAGAAGCGCAGGGTGCGCACCGTGATGCCGGCCTCCCTGGCCAGCTCCTCCATGCGGTACTCGCGGGTTTCGCGGGCCTTGCGCTGCTCGTCCGTCACGTCCGCAAGCCTATGTTGTACCGCCGGTAACTTGTTTGGTTCGGCATCTACCGCTCGGTATCGCGAAGCTCTACTCTCCCCATCATGCCAGTGATTGCTGGCACGGTTCGGCGGAGTCAGCAGGAGTCTGCGGGAGGCGGCGGCATGGGCCAGCACGAACACGTACGGGTGGCGGTGATCGGATCCGGATTCGGTGGCCTCGGTGCCGCGGTCCGGCTGCGCCGCGAAGGGATCACCGACTTCGTCGTCCTGGAGCGGGCGGACTCGGTCGGCGGGACCTGGCGGGACAACAGCTATCCCGGATGCGCCTGCGACGTACCGTCCCACCTCTACTCGTTCTCGTTCGCGCCCAACCCCGACTGGCCGCGCACCTTCTCCGGGCAGGAGCACATCCGCGCCTATCTGGAGCATGTCACCGACACCTTCCGGCTCCGCCCGCACATCCGCTTCAACCACGAAGTGACGATGATGCGCTGGGACAGCGACGAGCTGCGCTGGGAGATCGAGACCTCGGCCGGGAACCTGACGGCGGATGTCGTGGTGTCGGCCGCCGGGCCGCTCGCCGACCCGAAGGTCCCCGAGATCCCCGGGCTCGCCGACTTCCCCGGCAAGGTCTTCCACTCGGCCCGCTGGGACCACGACTACGACCTGCGCGGAAAGCGCGTCGCGATGATCGGGACCGGCGCGTCCGCGATCCAGATCGTGCCGGCGATCCAGCCGGAGGTCGGGAAGCTGACGCTGTTCCAGCGCACCCCGCCATGGGTGCTGCCGCGTATGGACCGGCGGATCAGCGGAGTCGAGCGCTGGCTGCACCGGCAGCTGCCGTTCACCGGGACCGCGCGCCGAGGGCTGCTCTGGGGCATCAGGGAGTTGCAGGTCAGCGCGTTCACCAAGCGGCCGAACGAGCTGGGTCTGATCGAGTCGCTTGCCAAGGCCAACATGGCCAAGGCCGTCAAGGACCCGGCGCTGCGGGCGAAGCTGACACCCTCGTACCGCATCGGCTGCAAGCGGATCCTGCTGTCCAGCGAGTACTACCCGGCGATCGCCAAGCCCAATGTGGACGTCGTCGCGTCCGGACTGACGGAGATCCGCGGGTCGACGGTCGTCGCCGCCGACGGCACGGAGACGGAGGTCGACGCGATCATCTTCGGGACCGGCTTCCATGTCACCGACATGCCGATCGCCGAGCGGGTGGTCGGCGCCGACGGGAACACCCTCGCCGAGGCGTGGAAGGGCGGCATGGAGTCGTTGCGCGGTGCCACCGCCGCCGGATTCCCCAACTGGATGACGATCATCGGCCCCAACACCGGCCTCGGGAACAGCTCGATGATCCTCATGATCGAGTCCCAGCTGAACTACATGGCCGACTACATGCGGCAGATCGACGTCCTCGGAGGCCGGGTGGCGCTCGGCGCGCGGCCGTCCGCCGTCGGCGCGTGGAACCTACGGGTGCAGGAACGCATGAAGCGCACCGTCTGGAACACGGGCGGCTGCACCAGCTGGTACCTGGACGCGAGCGGCCGCAACACCACCATCTGGCCGGGGACGACGGGGGAGTTCCGGCGCGAGACGCGGGAGGTGGACCTCACGGAGTACGAGGTGATCCGCCCGCCCCGTGCCCGTGCGGCCGCGGCCGGGTCTACAGAGCCCACCGAATCCACCGAGTCCACCGAGTCCACCGGGTCCGTCGCCGTGACCGTGGGGGAGGAGAGCGCGTGAGCCGCCTGATGAAGAGGACCGGCGCGGCCCCCGCCCCGCCCGTCGCCGAGCGCGAACTGACCGCCGTCTCCGCCGACGGCTCCCGCATCCATGTGGAGCTGCACGGCCCCGAGGGCGCGCCCGCCGTCGTCCTCGCCCACGGCTGGACCTGCTCCACCCACTTCTGGGCGGCGCAGATACGGGACCTGGCCGCCGGTCATCGCGTGATCGCGTACGACCAGCGCGGACACGGGCGTACCCCGGCCGTCGCGAAGGGCGGTCACAGCACCCGCGCCCTCGCCGACGATCTGGAGGCGGTGCTCGCCGCCTCGCTCGAACCCGGCACGAAGGCCGTGCTGGCCGGGCACTCCATGGGCGGGATGACACTCATGGCAGCCGCCGGACGGCCGAAGTTCGAGGAGCACGCGGCCGCCGCGCTGCTGTGCAGCACGGGCAGCTCGAATCTCGTCGCCGAGTCGCTGGTGCTGCCGATGCGGCCGGGGCCTGCGCGCACCCGGATCACCCGTGCGATCCTCGGCTCGCGCGCCCCGCTCGGTCCGGTCACTCCGCTCTCCAAGCGGATCCTGAGGTACGGGACGATGGGGCCCGGCTCGGCTGCGGAGCGGATCGCCGAGTGCGCGCGCATCGTGCACGCCTGCCCGCGCCCGACCCGGGTGGCCTGGGCGCACGTCCTTGCCGAGCTCGATCTCGACGCGGGCGTAAGGGAGTTGACGGTGCCCACGGCCGTCGTCGCGGGCACCGCCGACCGGCTCACCCCGATCGTCCACGCCCGCGGGCTCGCGGCCGCGCTGCCGGAATGCGTGGGCCTCGTCGAACTCGCCGGAATGGGACACATGACCCCGGTGGAAGCCCCGGAGGCGGTCACCGCGCAGATCCGTACGCTGGTGGACGCTTACGTGAAGAAGGAGTCGATCGTGAGCGACGCACGCGCGGCCGCCGGGCCGCAGACGGCGACGATGCCCGCACCTCTGCGCCGATCGGGCGGAGATGGGGGCACCCCCAGGCCGAAGGCTCTGGGGGAGAACAATGAGGGGGACGTATGAGCAAGGTCAGCCTCGAAGGACAGGTCGCCGTCGTCACGGGAGCGGCGCGCGGTGTCGGTGAGCTGCTGGCCCGCAAACTGTCCGCGCGCGGGGCCAAGGTCGCGCTCGTGGGCCTGGAGCCGGACGAGCTGAAGGCGGTCGCCGGGCGGCTGCACACCGACTGCGACCACTGGCATGCCGATGTCACCGACCACGAGGCGATGGCACGCGTCGCCCAGGAGGTCAAGGAGCGCTTCGGCAAGGTCGACATCGTCGTCGCCAACGCGGGTGTGGCGTCCGGCGGTCCGTTCGTGGACTCCGACCCGGAGGCCTGGCGGCGGGTCATCGAGGTCAATCTGATCGGCAGCGCGGTCACGTGCCGCGCGTTCCTGCCGGTACTGATGGAGAGCCGGGGCTACTTCCTGCAGATCGCCTCGCTCGCCGCGATCACCCCGGCTCCGATGATGACGGCGTACTGCGCCTCCAAGTCGGGCGTGGAGGCCTTCGCGCACAGTCTGCGGGCCGAGGTCGCGTACAAGGGCGTGAGCGTCGGGGTCGGCTATCTGTCCTGGACCGACACGGACATGGTGCGCGGCGCGGACCAGGACGAGGTGATGCGGGAACTGCGGCAGCGGCTGCCGTGGCCGTCGAACCGTACGTATCCGCTCGGGCCCGCCGTCGACCGGATCGTCGCCGGGATCGAGCGGCGCAAGGCGCATGTGTACGCGCAGTGGTGGCTGGGCGGGATGCAGTCGCTGCGTGGCTATCTGCCGGGTCTGATCGCGGCCGTCGGGCAGCGCGAGATGCGGCGCTTCGAGCCGCGGCTGGCCGGGGTCGGCAAGGGACTGGTGGGCGCCGGAGGAGCCGCTGACGAGCAGGAACGCGGCGGGCGTACGGAGCGTTACTGATCGAAATGCGAGCAATGTTCCTGCATGCCAGGCTGGTCGAGGCCCAGGGGGCCGGCAAGGCCCTCTCACCTCTCACACCCTTCTAGGAGTGAACCAGATGGGCATCCAGGACCAGTTCAAGGACAAGTCGCAGCAGCTCAAGGAGCAGTCGCGGCAGAAGCCGGGCAACGCCAAGGAAGAGGCGTCGCAGCGCTCCCAGAAGAAGCGCCCGCAACAGCAGCGTCCGCAGCAGGAGCGCGGCCGGGAGCAGTCGAACGACGAGGCGCGCCGGCTCCAGCAGGAGGCCCAGGACCGCTTCGACCAGGACTACGACGCCTGACGTCAGCGGCCGGCGAAGGGGCGCACCCTGTGCACGGGGTGCGCCCCTTCCGCCTTGTGGGGTACGCCTGTTGGTCCGTCCGCGGGGTCCGCCTGTTGGTCCGTCCGCCTGCGGGGTCAGTCAGGTGCGCGGCGGCAGCTTCGGGCGGCGCAGGTCCGGGACGTCCTCGTACCCGGGAGGCGTTGCCGCGGGGTGCTGTTCGAGCCGGTCGAGGGCGACTTGGACCGCGGTCTCCAGATCGGTGCGCCTGCCCTCGGCCCAGTCGAGCGGGGGGCGTTCCGCGAAGATGTCGGGCGCCACCCCGTGGTTCTCCACCGACCAGCCGTACGCGTCGAACCAGGCCGCGTTCATCGGCACCGTGATCACCGTGCCGTCCCTGAGGCGGTGCCGGCCGGTCATCCCGACCACCCCGCCCCAGGTGCGCTGACCCACCACGGGGCCGAGCCCCAGCAGCCGGAACGCCGCCGTGATCATGTCGCCGTCCGACGACGTCGCCTCGTCCGCGAGCGCGACGACCGGTCCGCGCGGTGCGTTCGAGGTGTACGAGACGGGCTGGGCGTTGCGCGTCAGGTCCCAGCCAAGAATCGGGCGGATCAGCTTCTCGATGACCAGCTCGCTGATGTGGCCGCCCGCGTTGCCGCGTACGTCCACGATCAGGGCCGGCCGGGACATCTCCATCCGCAGGTCCCGGTTGAACTGCGCCCAGCCGGAACCGCCCATGTCCGGGATGTGGAGATAGCCGCACTTGCCGCCGCTGATCTCCCGTACGACGGCACGGCGTTTGGCGACCCAGTCCTGGTAGCGCAGCGGACGCTCGTCCACCAGCGGCACGATCGCGACCCGCCGGGCGTGGCCCTCGCCATCGGCCGGCTGGAAGGTCAGCTCCACGGTCGTCCCGCCCGCCGCCGACAGCAGCGGATACGGCCCGGTCACCGGGTCGACGGGCCGCCCGTCGACATGGGTCAGCACGGCTCCCTCGCGGATCCCCGTACCGGCCAGCGGGGAGCGTGCCTTGGAGTCCGAGGAGTCACCGGGCAGGATCCGCTTGACGACCCAGCCCTCGTCCCGGCGCACGAAGTTGGTGCCGAGCAGGCCCATCGCCCGCTGGTAGTGCGGCGGTCCCTCGTTGCGGCGCGCGGGGGTGACGTAGGCGTGCGAGGTGCCCAGCTCGCCCAGCATCTCGCGGAGCAGATCGGCGAACTCGTCGGGCGAGGCGACGCGTTCGACCAGCGGGCGGTACAGGTCCAGCACCGAGTCCCAGTCGATGCCGCACATCTGCGGCTCCCAGAAGTACGCGCGGATCAGACGGCCCGCCTCGTCGAACGCACCACGCCACTCCGCCGCCGGATCCACCTCGTGCAGAATCCGGCGCAGATCGATGTACACGGTCGAGTCGCTGTCGCCGGTCTCGGTCGCGGGCAGCGCGCGCAGCTCGCCGTCGTCCACGACCACCAGCCGCGAGCCGTCGCCGCTCACCGCGAACCAGTCGAGATGCTGGACGAGTTCGGTCTTACGGGCCTTGGTGATGTCGAAGTGCTCCAGGGTCGGCCGGGGCGAAGGATCGGCCGGGTTCGCGAACGTCTCGCCCAGCGCGCCCGAGATGGGCCAGCGCAGCCAGACCAGACCGCCGCCGCTGACCGGATGGAGCGCGGAGTACTTGGACGCGGACACCGGGAACGGAGTGACCCGGCTCTCCAGGCCCTCCACCTCCACCGTGGCCGCGCCCTCCACGGTGTCGGCCTCCGCCGGATCGAAGCCTCCGGCCGCCGGCCGCCCGTCCGGCAGCAGCGCGAACGGCGACGGGGTCGCCGACGACAGCGGCACCAGATACGGCCGGCAGCCCAGCGGGAACGACAGGTCCCCGGTGTGCACGTCGTAGACCGGGTCGAAGCCGCGCCAGGACAGGAAGGCCAGATAGCGCCCGTCGCGGGTGAAGACCGGATTCTCGTCCTCGAAGCGGCCGTTGGTGACATCGACGACCGTACGGGGGCCGGAATCGTCTATCCGGGCCATCTTGATCTGTCGCAGGGAACGTCCGATGCCCGGATGCGACCAGGTCAGCCAGTTCCCGAGGGGGGAGAAGGCGAGATCGCGCACCGGCCCGTTGTCGGACCTGACCAGCTCGATGACCTCTGTGGCGGACTCCTCCGCGCCCTCCGCGCCTTCCGCGCCTTCGGCGGCAGGCGTCCCTTCGGACAGGTCGATCAGCAGCAGCCGCCCGTCGTGCGAGGCGATCGCGAGGCGCTGCCCGGCCGGGTCCGCCTTGAGCTCCAGCACCCGTCCGAGCTCCCCGGAGGCCAGCCGGCGCGGCGCACGGTCACCGCTCGCCCGGGGCAGGTACGCGATCTCGATCGCGTCCTCGCCGTCCGCGTCCGTGACGTACGCGACCTGACCGCCGCTGCCGAGCATCTCCGGCAGCCGCACCCGCGCGCCGGGGGTGTCGGCGATGGTCCGCGCCGGGCCGTCGCGGTGCGTGAGCCAGTACAGACTCCCGCGTACGGAGACGGCGCTGGCCCGGCCCGTCGTGTCGACGGAGAGGCCGTCGACGTGGTTGGCGGCCGGGACCTGGTAGCGACGCCGTCCGGCGCGCGGACCGCCGAGCCGGACCTCCAGCTTCCGCGGCTCCGCGTCCGCCGCCAGGTCGTCGACGATCCACAGGTCGCCGGCGCACTGGTAGACGACCCGGCGGCCGTCGCTGGAGGCGTGCCGGGCGTAGAAGGCGTCGTGGTCGGTGTGGCGGCGCAGGTCCGTGCCGTCGGGCAGGCAGGAGTAGAGATTCCCGACGCCTTCGTGGTCGGAGAGGAACGCGATGCGGCCGCCCACGAACATGCAGCAGTCCAGATGGCCCCCGATGTCGGGCAGCAGCCGCTCCCCGAGCAGATACAGCCGCCCCATCGCCCCGCCCCGGTACCGCTTCCACGAGGCCGGCTCGTGCGGCGGCTTTCCGGTGAGCAGGAGGGTGCTGTGCTTGCCGCCGACATCGGCGACCGCGATGTCGGCGACGGGTCCCCACGGGAGGCGTTTGCCGGGGTCGCCGTCGGTGGGCACCTTGTAGGCCCAGGAGAAGTACGAGAACGGCTGGCCGTGCGAGGAGACGGCGAGGATGTTGCCGTCCGGGTCCCAGCCGCACACCCGGGTGTCGGTGGACCCCCAGTAGCTGAGCCGCCGTCCGGGGCCGCCGCCGACCGGCACCAGATGGATCTCGGGATCGAGACTGCGCCAGGTCGTGTAGGCGATATGGCGTCCGTCGGGCGAGAAGCGGGGGTGCCCGACCCGGGTGCGGTCGACGGTCACCCGCCAGGCGCGGCCCGGTGTGTGGCCCTCGGGGACGAGCGGCGCGACCCACAGGTCGTCCTCGGCCGCGAAGCACAGCAAGTCGTCGTGCAGATGCGGGAAACGGAGGTACGCGAGGTCTTCACTCACCTTCCAATGCTTTCCGCGCCGGAGGGGTGCGGCAACTCGTGGGGCGACTTGTGGACGGGTTCTGTGGCCCAGGACACGTACGAAACGGTTTCGTTTCGCTGGGTCCGGGGGGTATCTTCGTACTGTACGAAACCGTTTCGTTCGGGAGGTAGGTATGGCAGCGGCACGCAGCAGGCTCACGCCGGAGCGCGAGGCGGAGCTGTACGACGCCGTGCTCGACCTCCTGCGTGAGGTCGGCTACGACGCCCTCACCATGGACGCCGTCGCGGCCCGTACCCGCTCCAGCAAGGCCACCCTCTACCGCCAGTGGGGGGGCAAGCCGGAGTTGGTCGCCAGGGCGATGCGGCACAGCGCACCGGTCGATGTCTCGGCCATCGACACCGGCAGTCTGCGCGGCGACTTCCACGAGATGGTGGCGCGCTCGGACGACTGCCAGATGGAGCGGGACACCGCGCTGATGCGGGGCCTCGCCCGAGCGGTCCATGAGAACGAAGATCTGCTGAAGGCACTGCGTGAACTGTTCATCGAACCCGAGATGACCGGACTCGACGCGATGCTGCAGCGGGCGATCGACCGCGGTGAGCTCGCCGCGGACAATCCCGCACTGAAGTTCCTCTCGCACATGCTGGTCGGCGCCTTCCTCTCCCACCCGCTGATCCAGGATCAGCCCATGAGCCAGGGCTTCCTGGGCGAATACCTCGACGCCGTGGTGCTCCCCGCGCTGGGCGTTCGATGACCTCGGACCGCAACCGCGGCCGCGAGGCCGGGGGCTGACCCCCGGAGCGGCAACACCAGGACACGACGGTCTCCCCGCCGTCGGCGTTCGAGCCTCCGGCCCGTCGTCAGGGCCGGGAGCCCGGGGATCGTCCCCCGGAAAGCACAGCTGAGCCCCACCTGACGCGCACCGCTCACGTCGTCGGGCTGGTCATACCTGCCCTCTTGTTGTCCCAACGACCTGACCGGGAGTCCGTACTCGTGGCCACGTTCCTGTACAAACTCGGGCGGTTCGCCTTCCGGCGCCGCCGACTTGTCGCCCTGATCTGGGTGGCGCTGTTCGCGATCGCCGGTTTCGGCGCGGCCTCCGCGCCCACCGCCACGTCCAGCTCGTTCTCGATGCCGGGGACGGAGGCCCAGAAGGCCTTCGACCTCCTTGAGGAGCGCTTCCCCGGCATGAACGCCGACGGCGCCACCGCGCGCGTCGTCTTCAAGGCTCCCGACGGCGAAAAGATGACCGACCCGGCCAACAAGGCCCAGGTCAAGAAGGTCGTCGCCGACCTCAGGTCCGGCTCGGACGAGGTCGCCTCGGTCGTCGACCCGTACCAGGCCAAGGCGGTCAGCCGGGACGGCACCGTCGCCTACACCCAGGTCTCGTACAAGGTCAGCGGGATGGAGCTGACCGAGGAGACCCGGGAGGCGCTCACCGGAGCGGGCGAGGAGGCGAAGGCCGCCGGGCTGACCGTCGAGATCGGCGGTGACGCGCTGCAGGCCGTACCCGAGACCGGTGCCTCCGAGGTCATCGGTGTCGCCATCGCCGCCGTCGTGCTGCTGATCACCTTCGGTTCGCTCGTCGCGGCCGGACTGCCGCTGCTCACCGCCATCATCGGTGTCGGCATCGGTGTCTCCACCATCACCGCCCTCGCGAACGTGCTCGACCTCGGCTCCACCACCGCCACGCTCGCGACGATGATCGGCCTCGCGGTCGGCATCGACTATGCGCTGTTCATCGTCTCCCGCTACCGCGCCGAACTGGCCGAGGGCCGGGAGCGCGAGGAAGCCGCGGGACGGGCCGTCGGCACCGCGGGCTCGGCCGTCGTCTTCGCCGGACTGACCGTCGTCATCGCCCTCGTCGGCCTCGCCGTCGCCAACATCCCGATGCTCAGCAAGATGGGGTTCGCCGCCGCCGGTACGGTCGCGATCGCCGTCCTCATCGCGCTCACCCTGATACCGGCGCTGCTCGGCTTCGCCGGCAAGCAGGTCCTCGGCCGCAAGCTCCGCAAGAACAAGGCCGTCAGCGGCGACAAGCCCAACATGGGCACCCGCTGGGCGAGGTTCGTGCTGCGCCGCCCGGTCGCCGTGCTGGTGCTCGGCGTCCTCGGCCTCGGCGCTGTCGCCGTCCCCGCCGGGTCGCTGGAGTTGGGTCTGCCGGACGACGGCTCCCAGCCCACCAGCACCACCCAGCGCAAGGCGTACGACCTGCTGTCCGACGGGTTCGGGCCCGGCTTCAACGGTCCGCTGCTCATCGTCGTCGAGGGCGGCAAGGCCACGGCGGACCGTACCGCCAAGGACATCCGGAAGCTCGACGGCGTCGTGGCCGTCACCCCCGCCACGTACAACAAGGCGGGTGACACGGCGATGATCACCGTCATCCCGAAGGAGCGGCCCAGCTCCACCGGGACCGAGAAGCTCGTCCACACCATCCGGGACACCAGCGGCGACAACGTCCACGTCACCGGCGCCACCGCGATGAACATCGACTTCTCGCAGCGGATGAACGACGCGCTCCTGCCCTACCTGGCGCTCGTCGTCGGCCTCGCGTTCCTGCTGCTGATGGTCGTCTTCCGGTCCGTCCTCGTCCCGCTCAAGGCGGCGCTCGGCTTCCTGCTCTCGGTGGTCGCCGCTCTCGGCGCGGTCGTCGCGGTCTTCCAGTGGGGCTGGCTCGGCTCGCTCTTCGGCGTCGAGCAGACCGGCCCGATCATGTCGATGATGCCGATCTTCATGGTGGGTGTCGTCTTCGGTCTGGCCATGGACTACGAGGTCTTCCTGGTCACGCGGATGCGTGAGGCGTATGTCCACGGGGAGCGGCCGGGTCAGGCGATCGTGACCGGCTTCCGGCACGGCGCCCGTGTGGTCACCGCCGCCGCGGTGATCATGATGGCGGTGTTCGCGGGCTTCATCGGGTCGAGCGAGCAGATGGTGAAGATGATCGGCTTCGGCCTCGCGATCGCCGTCTTCTTCGACGCCTTCGTGGTCCGCATGGCGATCGTGCCGGCGGTGCTGGCGCTGCTCGGACGGCGGGCCTGGTGGCTGCCGCGCTGGCTGGACCGGGTGCTGCCGAGCGTGGACGTGGAGGGTGAGCAGCTGCGGAAGAACGACGCGGCGGCCGCCGGCTCCGACGACGAGCGCGAGCTGGTGCGCGTCTGATCATTTGGGCCCGTCGAGGGTCCCTGTCGGGTGGCCGTGTCCGTCACGTGGTGGCGGGCGCGGCCGCTTCCGCGTAACAGCGGCGCAGGAAGCGCACGAGGCGGCGGGTGTCGAACTGGATCACCGCGACACCTTCCGGCGAGTGGAACTCGACGACCACCTGGGCGCGGCCGCACGGCCAGACCGCGACATCGCCGCGGCGGGTGGGGGCGCGCAGACCGGTCTCCAGCAGCTCGCGCGGGAAGGTCCATTCGATACCGCTCGGGAAGACGAAGCGGACGTTGGCGGGGTCCTGTTCGGGCTCGTAGCGGAGGGCGACGTGCACCGACCGGTACTGCGGGGCGTCGTTGACGATCCGGGCCTTCATGCGCTCTTCGACAGAGGGGCTCTCGACAGCGGGGGACATCGATCGGCTCCTCACATTTGATGCTGTTTGTTCTCTAATGTCGCATATTTTCGGGCGTGAGGCCCAGGCGAGGCGCTCGCTCCTGTCATTCAGGCGCTCTTGCAAAGGGTTCGCAACAGGGCGCATCATCGGACGGTTGAAACCAGCCAGGCCCACCGGCCTGACCCCGAAAAGCGGAGCCCGCCATGCATGTCCCCGACGGATTCATCAACCTGCCCGTCTCCGCCGCGGCGGGAGTCGTGGCGGCCGGTGCCGTCGCCGTCTGCCTGCGCGGCGCCCGTCGTGAGCTCGGAGGGACCGCCGTCCCCGCCATAGGCCACGGGGGAGAGCGGACCGCGCCGCTGGCCGGTCTTGTCGCCGCCTTCGTCTTCGCCGTGCAGATGCTCAACTTCCCGGTCGCGGCCGGTACGAGCGGTCATCTGCTGGGCGGCGCACTGGCGGCGATCCTCGTCGGGCCCTGTACGGGTGTGCTGTGCGTCTCCGTCGTCCTGCTGCTCCAGGGCATCCTCTTCGCGGACGGCGGCCTCACCGCGCTCGGCGTCAACATCACGGTGATGGGCGTGGTCACCGTCGTCGTCGCGTACGCGCTCTTCCGGGGCCTGGTCAAGGTCCTGCCGCGCGGCCGCCGCTCGGTGACCGCCGCCTCCTTCGTCGCGGCTCTGGTCTCCGTACCGGCCGCGGCCGCCGCCTTCACCCTGATCTACGCGATCGGCGGCACGACGGACGTACCGATCGGCAAGGTCCTCGGCGCGATGGTCGGCGTGCACGTCCTGATCGGTATCGGCGAAGCCGTGATCACGATGCTGACGATCGGTGCCGTCATCGCCGTACGCCCCGACCTCGTGTACGGCGCGCGCGGGCTCTCCACGCCGCTCAAGCTGCGCGTCGGCGGCGAACTGGTGGACGCCGAGCCGGCCGCCGAGCCGGTCGCCGCGCCCGCCCACGACGCCCGGTCCCCGCGCCCCCTCTGGATCGCGGGCCTGGTGACCTCCCTGGTGCTGGCCGGCTTCGTCTCCTTCTACGCCTCCGCCAACCCCGACGGCCTGGAGAAGGTCGCCGCGGACAAGGGCATCGACAAGAACGTCGAGGACCACGCGGCGGCCGGCTCCCCGCTCGCCGACTACGGCGTCAAGGACGTCGAGAACACGCGGGTCTCCGGCGGTCTGGCCGGTGTGATCGGCGTGGGCGCGACCGTCGCGGTCGGCACCGGCGTCTTCTGGGCGGTCAAGCGCCGCCGTCGGGACGAGCCGATGGCCGAGGCCGCGAAGGAAACCGTCTGAGATGGGTGCAGGCCACGCTCACAAGCTCTACCGGCACGGACACTCCCCGGTGCATGCCCTGCCGCCACACTGCAAGATCGCCGCGGCGCTGGGCTTCGTCCTGGTCGTGGTCTCCACCCCGCGCGAGGCGGTCTGGGCCTTCGGTCTGTACGCCGTACTGCTCGGCGTGGTCACCGCGGTGGCCCGTGTCCCGGCGGGCTTTCTGCTCCGCCGGCTGCTGATCGAGATCCCGTTCGTCGCCTTCGCGCTGCTCATGCCCTTCGTGGTGCCGGGCGAGCGGACCGAGTGGCTCGGGATCTCCCTCTCCGTCCCCGGACTGTGGGGCGCCTGGAACATCCTCGCCAAGGGGACGCTGGGCGTCGCCGCTTCCGTACTGCTCGCATCGACCACCGAGCTGCGCTCCCTGCTGCTCGGCCTGCAGCGTCTCAAACTGCCGCCGCTGATGGTGCAGATCGCGTCCTTCATGATCCGCTACGGCGATGTGATCACCGACGAGCTGCGGCGCATGTCCATCGCCCGCCGCTCGCGCGGCTTCGAGGCGCGCGGCGTCCGCCACTGGGGCGTGCTCGCCAAGTCGGCGGGCGCGCTCTTCATCCGTTCCTACGAGCGCGGTGAGCGGGTGCATCTGGCCATGGTCAGCCGCGGCTACGCGGGGACCATGCCGGTGATCGACGAGGTGGCCGCGTCCCGCGCGCAGTGGGCGTACGCCGGCGCGCTCCCGCTCTCGGCGCTCGCCGTCTGTCTGCTTGGCTGGACCCTATGACCTCGCTCCCCGCGGCCACCGTCCCGCCGTCCCTCGAAGTGCGCGGCCTCGCGTACGCCTACCCCGACGGCCACCAGGCCCTCTTCGGTGTCGATCTGACCGTCGCGCGCGGTGAGCGGGTCGCCCTGCTCGGGCCGAACGGGGCCGGCAAGACGACCCTCGTTCTCCACCTCAACGGCATCCTCACCGGTGGCGCCGGCTCGGTCACCGTCGCCGGGCTGCCCGTCGGCAAGCGGCACACGGCCGAGATCCGCCGCAAGGTCGGCATCGTCTTCCAGGACCCCGACGACCAGCTGTTCATGCCGACCGTGCGCGAGGACGTCGCCTTCGGCCCGGCGGCAGCCGGGATGCGCGGCGCGGAGCTGGAGGAGCGGGTACGCAAGGCGCTCGACCAGGTCGGCATGGCCGAGTACCTCGAACGCCCGCCGCACCACCTCTCCTTCGGTCAGCGCCGCCGCGTCGCGGTCGCGACCGTCCTCGCGATGGAGCCGGAGATCCTCGTCCTCGACGAGCCCTCGTCCAATCTCGACCCCGCCTCGCGCCGTGAACTCGCCGACATCCTGCGGTCGTTGGACGTCACCGTGCTGATGGTCACGCACGATCTGCCGTACGCGCTGGAGCTGTGCCCGCGCTCGGTGATCCTCAGCGAGGGCGTGATCGCGGCCGACGGCCGTACCCAGGACCTGCTCGGCGACGCGGAACTGATGGGCGCGCACCGGCTGGAGCTGCCGTTCGGCTTCGATCCGCGTGCTGTGTCAATGGGTGCGTGAGTGGGACGACGCCCGCATCGCTGATGCTGGACGACCAGCTGTGCTCCGCGCTGTACGCGGCGCGGGGCGCCGTGTGACCGCGGGGCCAGGGGCCGGGGCCTGACCGGGGGGCGCCCCCGTTGACCACGCCCGATGACCACGCCCGAGTTTGCTACCCCGGAGTAATAAAGCGGATCCTCGACCAGGAGCTTGCCTCGAAGCCGGTGGCAGCGGCGCACCAGGTCCGCCCGTACTCGAACGCCACGCGCGGCAACACCGACGTCTCCATCGTCCTGAGCCGAGTCCGTGACCGACCCGGAATCCGGGCATGCCCGACCACGTTGCACCATGGGTACGAGCGACGATCGGGACAGGAAACGGGGAGCGGGGAGCGTGGACGTGGACGTGGACGTCCGGGGCACGGTGGCGGACGGCTTCGAGCCGGTCCGGGACGCCTTCGTACGCAACTTCGAGCAGCGCGGGGAGCGCGGGGCGGCCGTCGCCGTCTACCGCGACGGCGTGAAGGTCGTCGACCTGTGGGCCGGGACCCGGGACGTCGACGGGACCGACCCGTGGGCCGTGGACACCGCCCAGGTCGTCCGCTCGGCGACCAAGGGCTTCGCCGCGGCCGTACCGCTGCTGCTGCACCAGCGCGGGCAGCTCGACCTGGACGCGCCGGTGGGGACGTACTGGCCGGAGTTCAAGGCGGCGGGCAAGGAGCGGGTGCTCGTACGGCATCTGCTGTCGCACCGGGCCGGGCTGCCCGTGCTCGACCGCCCGCTCACCGTGGCGGAGGCCACCGACGGTTCGTCCGGGGCACGGGCCGTCGCCGCCCAGGCCCCGGCCTGGGAGCCCGGCACCGACCACGGCTACCACGCGCAGACCTACAGCTGGCTGCTGTCCGAACTCGTCCGCCGGGTCACCGGCCGCACCATCGGACGCTGGACGGCGGAGGAGATAGCCCGCCCGCTCGGCCTGGACTTCTGGATAGGGCTGCCCGCCGACGAGACCCACCGGGTCGGCCGGCTCGGCCCGGTCGAGGAACCGCCCACGGCGGCCGGCGGCGGACTGAAACTGCGGCCCAAGCGGTCCGTGTCCGAGGCCTACCACGACCCGGACTCCCTCACCCGTCGGGCCTTCGGCGCGATAGACCCGCTGCCCGACGAGAACGACCCGTTCTACCGTGCCGCCGAACTCCCCGCCTCCAACGGCATCTCCACGGCCCGTGCGCTGGCCCGCTTCTACGCGGCGACGATCGGCGAGGTCGACCGCCACCGCCTCTTCGCCCCCGCCACCGTCACGCTCGCCCGCACCGAGGAGTCGGCCGGCCCCGACCGGGTCCTGGTCGTCGGCACCCGCTTCGGCCTGGGCTACATGCTGCACGGCCCGGCCTCGCCGCTGTTCGGCACCGGCTCCTTCGGCCACCCGGGCCGCGGTGGATCGCTGGGCTTCGCCGACCCGGAGTCGGGCATCGCGCTCGGGTACGTCACGAACGGCATGCGCAAGGGGGTCACGGCGGACCCGCGTGCACAGGCCCTGGTGCGGGCGGTCCGCTCCGCGACATGATCGACGGTGTGCTTTCCGGGGACACCGTTCCGGAGAGCGGCTGCGCCGAGGGCCGAACCCCCGGCAGGCGGGGCCGACCAGGGCGACCGTGTCCGCATCGCGAAGGGAATACCGTGGATCGTTTCGAGGGCTACGGCGTACTGATCACCGGAGCGGGACAGGGCATCGGCGAGGCGACCGCGCGCAGACTGGCGTCCGAGGGCGCCCGTGTCCTGGTCACCGACCTGGATGGCGAGCGTGCCGCGGCCACCGCCCGGACGATCCCGCGTGCCGCCTCCTTCCCCTGTGACGTGACCGACCGCGACGCCGTCGAGGCGGCCGTGGCGTACGCCGTCGAGCAGTTCGGCACCCTCGACGTCCTCGTCAACAACGCCTACACCTGCGCCCTCGACACCCCGCTCTTCGAGGACCAGCCCGACGACACCTGGCAGCAGGACCTCGACACGGTCCTCACCGGGGCCTTCCGGTGCGCCCGCGCCGCGCTGCCGCACCTCGCGAAGGCGGGCGGCCGCGGCGCGATCGTCAACATCGGCTCCGTCAACGCCGAGCAGGACTTCGGCAACCACGCCTACAGCGCGGCCAAGGCGGGTCTCGCCTCCCTCACGCGCACCCTCGCCGGCGACGCCGCCCCGCGCGGAGTCCGCGTCAACCAGGTCACTCCCGGCACGATCCGCACCCCCGCCTGGTCCGACCGCGAACACCAGCTCGACGCCCTCAACCACGTCTACCCCCTGGGCCGCGTCGGCACCCCGGACGACATCGCGGCGGCCGTGGCCTTCCTGGCCTCTTCCGACGCGTCCTGGATCACCGGCACGAGCCTGCGGGTGGACGGCGGTCTGCTGGCGGTGAACACGGGGTTCACGCAGGCCGTTTCGGACGGCTGAGCGACCGCCGTCGTCAGCCCGCCCGCAGCATCAGGCCGATCCCGACCACCATCAGTCCCGCCGCCGCGATCCGCGGACCCCCGAAGCGTTCCTTGAAGAAGAGCGCGCCGATGGCGGCGCCGACGATGATCGAGGATTCGCGCAGCGCTGCGATCGGGGCCAGGGGCGCGCGGGTCTGGGCCCACAGGACCAGTCCGTACGCGGAGATCGACAGCACCGCGCCGATGAGGCCGCGGGTCGCGTGCGGGCGCAGGCGGGGGAGCAGCTCGCCGCGGAGGCGGTGGTAGGCGTAGGCCGGGACGAGGATGCCCTCCAGGATCATCAGCCAGGCGATGTAGCTGACGGACGAGCCGGAGGCGCGGACGCCGATGCCGTCGACGACCGTGTACGCCGCGATCGACAGGCCCGTCGCGACGGCGGCCAGCAGGGCGGGCCAGTGGGGGGTGGAGCCTCTGATGCCCCACAGGGCCACGCCCACGAGGCCCGCGGAGGCGACCGCGACGCCGGTCAGCTGCCAGAAGCCCAGGGACTCGTCGACGAAAACGACCGCGAGGACGGTGACGACCAGCGGGGCCGTGCCGCGCGCGATCGGGTACATCTGGCCGAAGTCGCCCAGGCTGAACGACCGCATCAGCAGTGCCTGGTAGCCGACGTGGAGCAGGGCCGACGCGACGAGCCAGGGCCAGGCGGCAGGCCGTGGCAGCGGGGTGAAGCAGGCAGCCACCGCGCCGATCACCGTCGCGCCGCCGACGATGAGCGTGAAGGCGATCAGCTGGTCCTTGATGGTGTGGGCGAGCGCGTTCCAACAGGCGTGCGTGACGGCGGCTATCAGGACCGCCGTCGCGACCAGAAGGCTCACGCGGTGCGCTCGCGCACGTCCACCACCGTGGCCCCGGAGTGGGAGATCACGGACTTGGGGTCGAGCGGGAACACCGTGTGCGGGGTCCCGGCGGCGGCCCAGACCACGGCGTGGTCGAGGAGCCCGCGGTCGGCCAGCACCCGGGTCTTCGTCCTGTGCCCGAAGGGCGGTACGCCGCCGATCGCGTATCCCGTCGTCTCGCGCACCAGGTCCGCGTTCGCCCGCTTGACCGCCGACGCGCCCAGCTCATGCCGTACCCGCTCCACGTCCACCCGCGAGGAGCCGTCCATCAGCACCAGCACCGGCACCCCGTCCGCCTCGAAGATCAGCGATTTGACGATCTCGCTGACATCGCAGCCGATGGCGGCGGCCGCCTCGGCCGCCGTACGCGTGGCGTCCGGGAAGCGGACGACCTCGACCTCCAGGGCGAGCTCGCGCAGGGCCTCCGCGAACCGGGGATGGGCATGGGTCTCAGGAGTGCTCATGGCCCGTCACGCTAGCGGTAGCTGTACGGGCCATGCGACCGCGTTTCGCCCGGACCGCCTCTCGCCGGGCTGCCTTTCGGCCGGACCGCCTCTCCGCCGGACTGCCTCCCGCCAGGCTGCCTTTCGGCCGGGAGCGGACCGGCTCCCGGCCGCTCCGTTTCCGGCCGCTCCGTTCCCGGCCGCTCCGTTTCCGGCCGCGCCAGGCTCGCAGCGCCGGCTCAGCGCGCCTTCAGCACCGACGCCACCACCGGCCCCGCGGCGTCCCCGCCGTGCCCGGCGGCCTGCACCACCGCGGCCGCCGCCAGGTCCTCGGAGAACCCGGCGAACCAGCTGTTGGACGTGGCCTGGCCGTCCACCTCCGACGACCCGGTCTTCGCGCCCTTGTCACCGCCGACGCCGGCCATCGCCTTGGCCCCCGTACCCCAGTTCGCGGTCGCCCGCATCATGTCCCGCAGCTGACGCCAGACCGAGCCCGACAGCGGCCGGGTCGCGGTGGCCAGTTCGCGGTCGTCCAGCGAACGCGGCACGATGACCGGCTGCCTGAAGCCGCCGTTCTTCGCCGTCGCCGTGATGGAGGCGATGTTGAGCGCGTTCATCTGGACCGTGCCCTGCCCGATGTACTGCGCCGCCGCCTCGCCGCCGCTCGCCTCGGGCACGCTGCCGTCGACGGTCGGCACTCCGGTCTGCCAGTCGAGCCCGATGCCGAAGGTGTCGCGCGCGATGCCCGCCAGCGCAGCGTCGTCGTCGACCTCGTCGATCTGCTTGATGAACGCGGTGTTGCAGGAGCGCGCGAAGCTCTCCGTGAACGTGCCCTTCGGGATGTGGAAGTTGTCCAGGTTGTGGAAGGTCCGGCCCTGGTACATCACATCCTTCGGGCACTCCGCCTTCCGGTCCGCGGCCACCAGTCCCTTGTCCAGCAGCAGCGCGGCCGTCACGATCTTCATCGTCGAGCCGGGCGCCTGCTTGCCGCGCAGTGCCGCGTTGAAGCTGTCCTTGCGGTTGTTGGCCACGGCGCGGATCTCACCCGTGCTCGGTCTGATGGCGACGACCGACGCCTCGCTGTACCGCTTCACCGCCTTCTCGGCGGCGTCCTGGACGTTCGCGTCCAGGGTGGTCGGCAGCTCGCCCGGCTCGCCCTTGGAGAGCGTCAGGAGCGTCGTGTCCGGCGTGTCGGCGCCGCCGCTGATGACCAGCTCCACCCCCGCCTTGCCACCGGCCTGCTCGCCGTACTTCTGCCGCAGTTCGTCCAGCACCGGCCCGAGCGAGGGGTACTTCTCCTTCGTCAGCTCCTTGCCGTTGCGGTCGACGGCCTTGATCGGGGGCGCGGACGCGGGGCCCGTCTTGAGCTGCTCGCGCTCGTCGAGCTGCGGATGAATCACGGAGGGCGTCCAGTCGACGAGCGGCCGCCCGGTGGTCACTCCGCGCACGACGGTGAGTTCGGAGGCGTACGTCCAGGGCTTGCTCTGCCCTTCGTACGAGACCGTGCCGCTGACCGTGAACGGCACCTTCGCGCCGGCCGCCGCCCCCTGCTTCATCTTCACATCGGTGACATGCGCGCTCTCCTGGTACGAGGCGATGGTGGGCTCCGCGTCCGCCGCGTTGTTGGTGAGCTGCGCCGCGAGCGGTGCCTCGCCTCCCGCCCACGCCGCGAGAAAGTCCTTCGCGGTCGTACGGATCTCGTCGGCGCTCAGCGGTCCCGACTCCGGCGCGGACGCGGACTTGGTTTCCGGACCGCCGCCGCTCCCTCCGCCGTTCAGCACGTTGTACGCGCCGTAGCTCACTCCGCCGGCGAACAGCACAAACACCCCGCCGATGATGGCGACCTTGGCTCCACTGCGCATTTCTGAGGTCCCTCCCCGTGTCCCCTGTGCCTTCACGGTAGGCGGCAGTTGTGACGGGAGAGACGGTCGTTACCGGAATGTGCCGTCGACAAGGTGGGACACCGGGTAGTGCACACCCCATGAACCACCCGCGCATCATCGAACGGACCGGGCCCGCGGGCGCTGCCCCGCGCCATGTCTGGTACGCGTCCTACGGCTCCAACATGCACCTGGACCGTCTGTCGTACTACGTCACGGGCGGACGGCCGCCGGGCGCGTCCAGGACCTGCCCGGGCTGCCGGGACCGGCGTACGCCGACGGTGTCCGTGCCGGTGGAGCTCCAGGGCGTCCTGTACTTCGCCACCCGGTCCCCGGTGTGGAACGGCGGCAGGGCCTTCTACGACCCCGAATCGCCGGGCCGGCTCCGTGCCAGGGCCCACCTGGTCACGGCCGGACAGTTCTCCGACATCGCGGCCCAGGAGATGTACCGGGAGCCGGGGGCGGACCTGGACCTCACCGAGGCGTTGTGCCGCGGCACGGCGCTCCTGGGGCCGGGGCGCTACGACCGGCTCGTCTGCCCCGGAACCCTCGACGGCGTGCCGGTGCTCACCTTCACGGCCCCCTGGGGACTCCACGACGTCCCATGGGAGAAGCCCTCCGCAGGCTATCTGCGGCACCTGTGTGCCGGCCTGCTGGAGACCGCCGCATGGCAGCCGGCCGGTATCGCCGCGTACCTGGCGGCCTCACCGGGTGCCACCGGACACTGGAGCGCCCGGGACATCGCCGCCCTCATGCCGGGCGGCGAACCCGGGCCTGAGCCGCACCGCTAGGTGCATTGATCACGAGTGCTAACAACGCTCGTGATCAATACACCTAGGACGCGGGTGCTGACCGTCCACATGAAGATCCTCGCACCGCCCCGCCCCCGGGCGGCGGGCCCGGCGTCCCGTAGTGTCGCCATGTGAAATCAGGCAAATATTCAGGAAAGTTACGTTCGTTGTGGGCAGCGGTCGTCGCCCTGTCCACGGCCGCCGTCACCCTCGCCGGAGCCCAGTCGGCCGCGGCGGCGGAACCGTTCACAAAGGTCGACGCCCGCAACTTCACGATGCGCATCGACCAGGAATCAACGTTCGACGACTTCGGCGCCATCATTCGTGACGTGGAGAAGTCCGGAGCCGTCACGAAGGTGACGCCGCTGGACGTCGCGCAGTCCCGGCAGCACGTGGGACGCCCTCTGTGCCACACCACCGGCCTCAACGGCACCTTCAAGTACAACGGCTTCTGCTTCGACAAGGGCGATGACACCACCAGCGCCTACGACCCGGCGGGCGGATGGCATCCGCAGGGGCTGACGGCCTCTCATGATGCCTACCCCGGCGGCACCGTGAACGGCCACCACCTCTACCTGGCTTCCTGGTACTGGGGCCATGGCGACAGCGTGGACCCGAGTGTGGACCGCGACAAGCTCGCCCGGATCTCCGTCGTCGAGTCGACCGGGAACGACTGGAGCTACGGGCACGTGATGCTCGTGAAGCCGACGCGTCCCTCGGGCGTCAACTTCGATCCGGTGACCAAGGTCCACGCGGACGGCATGGTCTGGTACGGCGACAAGCTGTTCGTGGCCAACGGTGGCGAACTGCAGGTGTACGACTTCCGGCACATGTGGAAGATGGGCACCACCGCGCGTGATCAAACCGGCATCTATGACGGCGTGTCCACGGCCCGGCACCACCAGTGGGCCCTGCCCATGGTGGGCCGCTACCTCATCGGGTCCCCTGACAAGCCGCGAGCCTGTCCCGGCGAACGGGCATGTCTCAGTTCACTGAGCCTGGACCGGAGCGGCACGACCGACCACCTCGTCTCGGGCGAATACCTCGCCGGGGATGACGCACGTACCGCAAACGTGATCCGCTGGCCCCTCAACGGATCCACCGGCCTGCTCCAGGCCGACAGCACCGGTACGGTCAAGGCGGCAGCCGCTTTCGCCGCACCGGTCAAGCAGCTGCAAGGCGTTGCCACGGACGGTCAGTACTACTACCTGTCGGCTCAGTGCCCCACCGGATACATGGGCGATCCCAATACCGCCGACGGATACTCGTGCATCTACGAGGTGAAGCCCAACCACGTCCCCACCGTACTGACCCGCTCGCCCAGCCTGACACAGAACCTGTCGTACTCGCCGTCCTCCGGGCGCCTGTGGGGCATGAACGAGCTCACCGGCCATCGGGTCGTCTTCTCGCTGCTGCCGAGGGAAGCCGACCGGACCGTCTATCTGAGCAACGACTACAGCAAGTTGTGCGCGGGCGCCGGAAACAAGACGAACAACGGCGCCCGTGTCATCCAGTGGGGCTGCACGAACGCCCGGGACGAACGCTGGCTGTTCGAAGGGACGAAGGACTCGAACGGGAACCCCGCGTACTTCGTGCGGAACGAGTACTCGGGCAAGTGCATGGGAGTGGGGTCCAGTCTCGCCAAGGGCGCGGGCGTGATCCAGTACACCTGCAACGGGGCCGTTGATGAGAAGTGGTGGTACAACGACGCCACCCATGAACTGCGGAACGTCTATTCCGGTCAGTGCCTCGGACTCAGTTCCACCGCCACGAAGGGTACGCAGCTGATTCAGTGGCCCTGCAACGACGCGAAGGACGAGAAGTGGACCAAGGTCCCGCGCTGATCGATCTGTGGTCGTAGCCGCGGTCAGCGAAGAGCGAGTCGGGTAACGACGACCAACGACGCCCGTGACGCCGCGGTCGGCCGCCGCGCCGTCACGAGCGTTCGCCCGGCTGCTGAAGGTCCCCTGGTTATTTGTACGGAGCAGGGGGCCTTCAGTAGTTTAAGAAGGCGTTTCGTCTGGTCGCCCATGAACTGACAACTACGACCGACATCAACGACGGCAGAAACCAGCGGCTTCTGGGGATCGCCGACAGCAGGGCCAGCGCCGCAGCAGCGGCTCAGTGAGGCCGCCCGATCGAACTCCTGAAGCGGTGCTCACGGTTGCCAACCTAGATCAGGCTTGGTCCCAACAAGGGGTATGCATGGGACCCTGCCGCGCGATCGGATAGCAGAACTAGGGGCAGAGATTAATTGAGAGGCACGGCATGCAGAATATCCCCTGCCGAAATGCCTGTACTGTAAAGCGGCCTATCATCCCTCTCCCCTCTCCCGTGGCGGCGGGCCCAAATTGAACCCATCTTATGGTAGGAGCGCCCTTTCTCTTGATCGACCAGCACCCACTTATCGCCGTAGGTGAACGAGGGGATCGATTCTGGCGTAAATGACCATGCCTCGTTCAAGAATTCCTGCACGCGAGTGTCTTCGCCTACGGGGATCTGTACAGGCGGCACATCGCGGTCCATCTGGCTATAGGAAATCTCAATGAAGCGATGACGGAAGTCTTCGCGTGCGCTTTCAATCGCCTCCGCCACTATGGCATCCCTGCTGAGGGCGCTTATTTTTGCATCAAGCATCTTGGGGATTACCTCCTCGATCGCTGAGCGAATGGAGGCCTCCATGTTCTCCACGCTACGACTGCGTGAGGTATTGAGGGCGTTGACGAAGTCTCGTACGCTTGGATTCTTGGAGTAGTCCTTGGGGGCGTAGAGGACGTAAGGACGCCGCACAAGGATTGCAAAGAACGCGGCCGCAACTCCCACCGGGAAGGTTACGGAAAAGAGTACAAGAACTGCTTGCAGCCAGCCCTGTGTTTGTGTGGCTGCCGTACCCGCGGCAGCTTCTGAAACCGTTAAGAATAGCGATATGATCCACAGCGGATTGAGGCCTTTACCCCCAGGTGCATTTACTGGCTGACTCACTTCCACCTCTTCCGATCGCGCTTCCCATAAGCATTGCAGTGCTTGAGGTGCCCCGGGGGTGTTTTGCGCGTTAGGTGGATTTGTCATGGTATCGAAAGCTTCGGCCCGCCACGGGTTTGCTGGGCTCGGTGGGTACGGGTCATGCGCTTCAGTGCCTCCGCGAGGCCGGCAGGAGCTGCGCGCTTGGCGTAGGGCCTGCCGCGGTGGAGCCAACCCATGTTCACCAGCGGGACACGGCGCCAGAGGCTCGCTCCTCCCTGCGGCCCAACCGTGAAGTACGTATACGGCGTCAGGTCGCGTAGTACGTCACGGCCGCTGTCTACCAGCCCACCAAGGGGCGTTGGAGCACCAGACCGCACCAGATGTGCACCAGGAGCAGCGGTAAACCACGGTCACTCCGGCGTAGAGACGCCTAAGGGCTTGCAGATCATTAACACGTCGTCTTGATCTTGCTGCTGGGATCGCTGCTTTGGGCGAGGACCCGAGCCTGGAGGGGCGCGAGGGCAGCGG
>NZ_JBSGZO010000083.1:0-17342 GCF_053611045.1 Streptomyces sp. NPDC054841
CTCCCCGGGGGCGTGCCAGGCCCCCGACGGGGAGGCGGCACAATTGGGCGGTGCTCCACGAACTGTTCACGCCCTCCGTTCAGCATGCGCTCGACCTCGTCGGGATCTTCGTCTTCGCGATCTCCGGCGCACTCCTCGCCGTACGCAAGAACTTCGACGTCTTCGGCATCGCCGTCCTCGCCGAGGCCACTGCGCTGGGCGGTGGCCTGTTCCGTGATCTGGTCATCGGGGGCGTACCGCCGGCCGCGTTCACGGATCTGGGGTACTTCGTGATGCCGCTCGTCGCGGCCGCACTCGTCTTCTTCCTGCACCCCGAGGTCGAGCGCATCCAGGGCTCGGTCAACGTCTTCGACGCCGCCGGCCTCGGCCTCTTCGCCGTCACCGGGACGACCAAGGCGTACGAGTACGGCCTGGGTCTGACCGCCTCGGCGACCCTCGGCCTCGCCACCGCCGTCGGCGGCGGCGTCCTGCGCGACATACTCGCCAACGAGGTGCCGTCGCTGCTGCGCTGGGACCGCGATCTGTACGCCGTCCCCGCCATCGTCGGTGCCACGATGGTCGTCCTCTGCATCCGCTTCGACGTGCTGAACGCGCTCACCAGCGGACTCGCCGTGGTGACCGCGTTCCTCCTCCGCCTGCTCGCGATGCGCCTCCACTGGCGCGCGCCCCGCGCCTGGAACCGTCGCTCGGCCGCCGCCGAGGAAGCGTGAGAATCCTGTAATCGAGCCAAAGCTACCGCTTAGTAGTTTCCTGCTGTACGGTTCAGGCATGGCACAGGTGGCACAGGCAACCATCGGCAACAGCGAGTTCGACCGCGATACCGCTGTCACTCTCCGGGACCCGGACGTACCCGGCGTCTACGACGCGGACCTCTCCGCGGGCTGGACGATCATCAGCGCCGTCAACGGCGGATATCTGCTGGCGCTCCTCGGCCGCGCCCTCGGCGAGGCGCTGCCGCACCCCGACCCGTTCTCGGTCTCGGCGCACTACCTCAGCCCCTCGGCGCCCGGCCCCGCCGTGGTCCGCACCGAGATCATCCGCGCCGGACGCACCCTCTCCACCGGTCAGGCCTCCCTCTTCCAGTACGCGGAGGACGGCACCGAGGTCGAGCGCATCCGTGTCCTCGCCACGTACGGCGACCTGGACCGGCTGCCCGACGACGTCCGTACGACCGCGACGCCGCCGGCCATCCCGCCGTACGAGCACTGCCTCGGCCCGTCCGACGGCCCCGCGCCGATCCCCGGCTCCTCCGCGATCACGGAGCGGCTGACCATCAAGCTCGACCCGGCGACCATCGGCTGGGCCGTCGGCGCGCCGTCCGGCAAGGGCGAGATGCGCGGCTGGTTCGGCCTCGCCGACGGCCGCGACGCCGACCCGCTCTCCCTTCTGCTGACGGTCGACGCGCTGCCGCCGACCTCCTTCGAGCTGGGCCTCAAGGGCTGGACCCCCACCGTGGAACTCACCATCCACATCCGCTGCCGCCCGGCGCCGGGCCCGCTGCGCGTCGCCGTCACGACGCGCAACCTCGCGGGAGGCTTCCTGGAGGAGGACGCCGAGGTCTGGGACAGCGCCGACCGCCTGGTCGCCCAGTCCCGCCAACTGGCGAAGGCGCCGCGGACGCGGAGCTAGGCGTTCTGTCCCGGGAGGCTGTGGACGGGTGAGGCAGGTCTCGACTGAGGGATCTTGAAATGGGTGAGGGTCTTCTGGCCTGGTGTGGATTGCGACATCTACGCCCGGCGACAGAAAGGCCCTCGTGCCCCACCGTCATGCACCCCCTCACCGCGCAGCCGGGGCTCGACGGCGACTGGGTCACCGTCGAACTCGCCCTGCCCGTGCTCCCCGCGGTCCGCGGTCTGCTCGCCTTCGGCGACCGTCTGGAGATCCTCGCGCCGCCCCAGGCCCGCGCGGAACTGGCCGAGGTGGCGGAGGGGGTGGCCGGCCTGTACGCGAACTGACCTCCGTCCAGGCGGCGATCCGGCGATCCGGCGACCCGGCAGGGCAAGGGCTCGGCCGTCGCGGACCGGGCGGTGCACTTCCCCGGACCGCACTCGGCCGTACTGCTGTACCGCCGTCCCTCTGCACCGCCGTCCCTCGCCATGGGGCACGGCCTGGTGTGGCGGTTCATGGCCGGCGAAGGTCGGCCCGCCGACCCCTGACAGTGATGATGTTTGCGGTGACGCCGACGCGCGCGGCTCAGTCCGTACGGGAGCGGGCCTGCGGCCAGTGGCGGCGGCCCAGTGAGACCAGGCGCAGGCGGTTTCGGGCCGTGCGCGCGACCTGCTGCTCGTCGGGCTCGCCCGGAGAGCCGGGCGGCCCGGGCTCCTGCGCCGACAGGAACGCCGACGCGGTCATCA
This sequence comes from Streptomyces sp. NPDC054841, assembly GCF_053611045.1. Taxonomy (NCBI): domain Bacteria; kingdom Bacillati; phylum Actinomycetota; class Actinomycetes; order Kitasatosporales; family Streptomycetaceae; genus Streptomyces; species Streptomyces sp. NPDC054841. The sequence continues at coordinate 2,355 of NZ_JBSGZO010000083.1, forward strand.
CCATGTGCTCGACATAGACCCCGGCCAGCATCCGCAGGTCCTCCTCGCTCCAGCCCTCCGACGCCGGCTCGCGGGCGAGTGCCGCCGCCACCTCTTCCGTGAAGCGGTGGAGTTGGGCCGCGATGGCCGCGCGCACCGGAGCCACCCCGCCGTGCCGCTCGCGTGCGATGAAGCGGAAGTGGGCGGGCTGCTCACGGACATGGCGGGCGATGAGGTCCACGGTGCGGTCGATCCGTACCTCACTGTCGCCGGTATCCGCGAGGATCTCGCCGATCATTCCGTGCAGACTGCCCAGCGTCTCCTCGACCAGCGCCACGCCGAGCTCCGGCAGGTCCGCGAAATGCCGGTAGAACGCGGTCGGCGCCACCCCGACGGCCCGTGTCACCTCGCGCAGTCCGAGGCTGCTCAGGCTCTGGTGCTCCAGCAGCCCGAGGGCCGCGTCCAGGAGGGCCTGACGGGTTTTCAACTTCTGGGCCTGGCGGATGCCGACAGTGTGACTCATGCCATTCAGTAAACAACCGTTCTCTGGTATTCGGAAGACTAGACTGGGAAGTCAGTTAACACTCGTACTCCGAATGAAGGGGAGGAAACGAACATGATCGCCCTCGTCGCCGCTGTCGCTTTACTGGGCATCGTCCTGGGCGCCGTGGCCCAGATCCCGCTGTCCGCGTCCACCGTGGCCGCCGCCGTCATCGGCGCCTGGCTGCTCGGGTTCGCCGTGCGTGAACGTCTCGCGCGCCGCGCGGCCCGGTGACTCCGAGGAAGGGAACCATGGAACTCGCCACCCCCGCCCGCCGCTTCACCGGAACGCGCGACGCCGACGGCATGGCCGTCGCGTCGTTCGTGCTCGGCCTGGTCGGACTGCTCGTGATGAACGCCGTGCTCGGACCCGTCGCCATCGTCCTGGCCGGCCTCGCCCTGTGGCGTGGCACCGCCCGGCGCGGACGCGCCCTGCTCGGCCTGGCTCTCGGCGTCGCCGACCTCGTCGTCCTCGTCACGCTCGTCACCGGCAGTGGCATGGTCACCTGGAACCTGGCCGGCTGACCGGCTGGGCGGTACTGGCCACCCGGGGCGGAAGCCGGCCGCCGGGCGGCTCGTAGAATCGTGTTCACCATGGCCTACCTCGACCACGCCGCGACCACTCCGATGATTCCGGAGGCGATCGAGGCGATGACTGCCCAGCTCGCCGTCACCGGCAACGCCTCGTCGTTGCACGCCGCGGGCCGGCGGGCCCGCCGTACCGTCGAGGAGGCCCGCGAGACCCTCGCCGAGGCGCTCGGGGCGCGCCCCAGCGAGGTCGTCCTCACCTCCGGCGGCACCGAGGCCGACAACCTCGCCGTGAAGGGCCTGTACTGGGCCCGCCGCGCCGCCGACGCGCGCCGCATCCGCATTCTGGCCAGCCCCGTCGAGCACCACGCCGTCCTCGACGCCGTGCACTGGCTCGGCGAGCACGAGGGCGCGAAAGTCGAGTATCTGCCCGTCGACGGGTACGGACGCGTCCACCCCGAGGTGCTGCGCGAGGCCATCGAACGCGACCCGGACGATGTGGCGTTCGCCACCGTGATGTGGGCCAACAACGAGATCGGCACCGTCATGCCGGTCCGCGAACTGGCCGCGGCAGCCGCGGAGTTCGGCATTCCGCTGCACTCCGACGCGGTCCAGGCCTTCGGCCAGCTCGACGTCGACTTCGGCGCGTCCGGTCTCGCCGCGATGACCGTGAGCAGCCACAAGATCGGCGGCCCCTACGGCATCGGCGCGCTGCTGCTCGGCCGCGAGTACAGCCCGGTGCCCGTCCTGCACGGCGGCGGCCAGGAGCGTCACGTACGCTCCGGGACCCTCGATGTCCCCGCCGTCGCCGCCTTCGCCGTGGCGGGGCGGCTCGCCGCCGAGCGCCGTGCGGACTTCGCCCGCGAGATCGGCGGACTGCGCGACAAGCTCGTCGATGCCGTACGGACCTCCGTACCGGACGCGATCCTCGGCGGCGACCCCGAGAACCGGCTCCCGGCCAACGCCCATTTCACGTTCCCCGGTTGTGAGGGCGACTCGCTGCTCCTGCTCCTGGACGCGCAGGGCATCGAGTGCTCCACCGGCTCCGCGTGCACGGCCGGCATCGCCCAGCCCAGCCATGTCCTGCTCGCCACCGGCACCGATCCGGACCTGGCCCGCGGCACGCTCCGCTTCAGCCTCGGCCACACCTCCACCGAGGAGGATGTGGAGGCCGTCGCGAAGGTGATCGGCCCGGCGGTCGAGCGGGCCCGTACGGCAGGGCTCAGCTGACAGCAGGGCTCGCCGGGCGGCAGGGCCCGGCCGGCGGCCGGACCTGGGCCGGCGGCAGGGCTTCCCCGGCGGGACTCAGCCGGCGGTCGTCGTGCTGGGCTTCGGAGGGGCGGCCGCGGCCTCCCGTACCAGTCGTATGTACCGGTCCCAGTTCCAGTGCGGACCGGGGTCGGTGTGGTCCGTGCCCGGCACCTCGACATGGCCGATGATGTGCTCCCGGTCGACCGGTATCCCGTACCGCTCGCATATCCCCGCGGTCAGCCGGGCCGACGCCGCGTACATCGCGTCCGTGAAGTCCTGCGGCCGGTCGACGAAGCCTTCGTGCTCTATGCCGATGCTCCGCTCGTTCACATCCCGGTTCCCGGCGTGGAAGGCGACGTCGAGCTCGCGGATCATCTGGGCGATGCGCCCGTCCTTGCCCACCACATAGTGCGCGGCGGCACCGTGCCCGGGGTCCTTGAAGACCTTCAGCGCGGTCGGATAGCTGCCCTGGACGACATGGATCACGACCCGGTCGATCGTGTAGTCCGCGGGCCGGTCCGCGCGCCGCCAGTTCGCCCGGGCGGCCGCCGTCCACACCGCGCCCGCATGGTCCAGCTCACCCTCCACGCGCTTCTTCTCCATGCCCGGCAGCCGCCACCAGAGCCGACTCAGCTCGTCCCGGGCCACCACACCCGCCCCGACGAGCACGGCTCCGCCGCCGATCAGCACGGTCCGCCGGCCGATGCCGCGCCGCCCCTCTTCGCTCCCCATGATCTCCAGAACGTCCACTCGCAGGCCTACGGTTCCCGCCGCCCCGTACTCTGGTAGGGCTATGACTCAGACACCCCAGCGCCCCCTCCGTGTACTCGCCGCCATGTCCGGCGGTGTGGACTCCGCTGTCGCCGCAGCCCGCGCCGCCGAAGCCGGGCACGATGTCACCGGGGTGCACCTGGCGCTCTCGGCGAACCCGCAGTCGTTCCGTACCGGCGCGCGCGGCTGCTGCACCATCGAGGACTCGCGCGACGCCCGCCGCGCCGCGGACGTCATCGGCATCCCCTTCTACGTCTGGGACCTCGCAGAGCGGTTTCGCGAGGACGTCGTGGAGGACTTCATCGCGGAGTACGAGGCGGGCCGCACCCCGAACCCGTGCCTGCGGTGCAACGAGAAGATCAAGTTCGCCGCCCTGCTGGACAAGGCCCTGGCCCTGGGCTTCGACGCGGTGTGCACGGGTCACTACGCGACGGTGGTCGTACGGGACAACGGCACCCGCGAGCTGCACCGGGCCAGCGACATGGCCAAGGACCAGTCGTACGTCCTCGGTGTGCTGGACGAGAAGCAGCTCGCCCACGCGATGTTCCCGCTCGGCGACACCCTCACCACCAAGGACGAGATCCGCGCGGAGGCCGAGCGTCGCGGCCTCGCGGTGGCGAAGAAGCCCGACAGTCACGACATCTGCTTCATCGCCGACGGTGACACCCAGGGGTTCCTCGCCTCCCGCCTCGGCAAGTCGGAGGGCGACATCGTCGACGAGTCCGGCGCGAAGCTGGGCACCCACGACGGCGCGTACGGCTTCACCATCGGCCAGCGCAAGGGGCTGCGCATCGGCCACCCCGCCCCCGACGGCAAGCCGCGCTACGTCCTGGACATCTCACCCGTCAACAACACGGTGACGGTGGGCCCCGCCGAGGCCCTCGAGGTCGGCGCACTCACCGCGATCAAGCCCCGCTGGTGCGGAACGGCCCCCTCCGGCCCCGGTACGTACACGGCGCAGCTCCGCGCCCACGGCGGCGAGACCGAGGCGACGGCCGAGCTCGTCGACGGCTCGGAGCTCCGCGTCACCTTCACGGAGCCGGTCCGTGGCGTGGCGCCCGGCCAGGCGATCGTCCTGTACGACGGCACGCGCGTGGTGGGCTCGGCGACGATCGCCACGACGGCGCGGCACGCGACGGCGGGCCACGCCGCGAAGTAGTCCTCCGGCACCGGCACCGGCGCCGGCACATGCAGCGCGGCGGGGGCGGCGCTGTCCTTCGGCATCGCCGTCCCACGGATCCTGCTCATCGTCGGGTTCGGGCTGTCCATGGCTCCCGGACCGGTGTCGCCTCCCGAACTCATCGGCGGCGGACGGTATTTCCCCAGGATCTCTCCCGCTCCGGCCGCAAGGGGCATTGTCAGAGGCTGCCCGTACCGTGGCCGCATGAACATTTGCGTCTTCCTCTCCGCCGCAGACCTCGACGACCGCTACACCCGGCCCGCGCGCGAGTTCGCCGAGCTGCTCGGCAAGGGCGGCCACACCCTGGTCTGGGGAGGCTCCGACGTCGGTCTGATGAAGATCGTCGCGGACGGTGTGCAGGAGGCGGGCGGACGCCTCATAGGTGTCTCGGTGGAGTTCCTCGCGGACAAGGTCAGGCCGGGCGCCGACGAGATGGTGATCGCCCGGGACCTCGCCGAGCGCAAGGCACTGCTGCTGGCCAGGTCCGACGCGGTCGTGATCATGGTCGGGGGTACGGGCACGCTGGACGAGGCGACCGAGATCCTGGAGCTGAAGAAGCACGGCAGGACGACCAAGCCGGTGGTGCTGCTCAACACGGCGGGGTTCTACGACGGCCTGAAGCAGCAGTTCCGACGTATGGAGGACGAGGGCTTCCTGCCCCTTCCCCTCGCCGACCTGGTCTTCTTCGCCGACGATGGCGTCGGGGCGCTCGCCTACCTCGAGGAGTCGGCAGGTATCCAGTAGTGCGAGCATTGCTGGCATGGCTACACATCTGATCACCGGAGCGGGCTCCGGCATCGGCGCGGCCGTCGCGCGCAGGCTGCACGAGCGAGGCGACGAGCTCGTCCTGCTGGCCCGCGACGCCGGGCGCGCCAAGGAGCTCGCCGCGGCCTATCCGGGCTCTCGCACCCTCGTCGGCGATCTCGGCACGCCCGACCGGCTCTCCTGGGCGTTCTCCCACCAGACCATGCCCGAGCGCCTCGACTCGCTGCTGCACATCGCGGGCATCGTGGACCTGGGCCGGGTCGGCGATCTCACGCCGAAGACCTGGCAGGCCCAGCTCAACGTGAATCTGGTGGCGCCTGCGGAGCTGACCCGGCTGGTCCTGCCCCAACTCCGGGTGTCCCAGGGCACGGTGGTCTTCGTCAACTCCGGCGCTGGTCTCAACGCGCATGCCGAGTGGGGCGCGTACGCCGCCTCCAAGCACGGCCTGAAGGCGCTCGCCGACTCGCTGCGGCAGGAGGAGAAGGCCAACGGAGTGCGGGTCACCTCCGTCTACCCGGGCCGGACGGCCAGCCCCATGCAGGCCAAGGTGCATCAGCAGGAGGGCAAGGAGTACGACGCGTCGAAGTGGATCGATCCGGGGTCGGTCGCGACGACGATCCTGATGGCCCTGGACCTCCCGCGCGACGCGGAGGTCAACGACTTGACGGTCCGGCCGGGGCGATGAGCGACTACGTCTGGGGGCCCGCGACCGGGGTCGGCTCCATGCCCGGCGGCGACGCGCGCGAGGCGGCCAAGACCGTCACCGGGTCCTTCGAGGACTTCCCGTACCTGCCCGAGCTGCCGGCCCGCGGGCCCGGCGCCGACATGATCGGGCGGACCATCGGCCTGCTCGTCGAGATGTACGCGCACGTCGAGCCCAGCGGCTGGCGCGTGAGCGACCGGCCGGGCCGGGACACCCGGCGCGCCAGGTCCTGGCTCGGGGAGGACCTGGACGCCCTGGAGGAGTTCACCCAGGGGTACGAGGGGCCGCTGAAGGTCCAGGCCGTCGGCCCGTGGACGCTCGCGGCCGCCCTGGAGCTGAGGAACGGCGAGGCCGCCCTGGCGGACCCCGGCGCGTGCCGTGACCTCGTCGCCTCGTTCGCCGAGGGCCTGCGTACCCATCTCGCGGAGGTGCGGCGGCGTGTCCCCGGCGCCCAGGTGGTGCTGCAGCTCGACGAGCCGTCCCTGACGTCTGTCCTGCGTGGTCAGGTCAGGACCGCCAGCGGATACCGGACCCACCGCGCCGTCGACCGGCAGATCGTCGAGAGCGCGCTGCGGGACGTGACGGGCGTCGCCGACGGGCCGGTGACCGTGCATTCCTGCGCGCCTGACGTGCCGTTCGCACTGCTGCGCCGGGCGGGAGCCGCGGGCATCTCGTTCGATTTCGGCCTGCTCACCGAGCGTGACGAGGAGGCGATCGGCGAGGCCGTGGAGGGCGGCACGAAGCTCTTCGCGGGAGTCGTGGCATCCACCGACGGTCCATTGTCGGACCCTGCCGGTAGCGTCATGGGTGTCAGGACGTTGTGGCGCAGGCTGGGGCTGAATCCGGGGACTCTCGCCGAGTCCGTGGTGGTCACCCCGTCATGCGGGCTGGCGGGTGCTTCGCCTGCCTACGCGCGCGCGGCTCTCGCGCACTGTGTCCGGGCGGCGAGATCGCTCGCGGACAACCCTGAGTAATGGACTGAGGGCTGAGGTAACGGAGGACGAAGGTGGCTGTCGAACAGCAGGGGCCGGTGCCCGCCGAGGCACGGGAGGAGCATGCCCAGCTGGCCGAGCAGGTCGAGGAGCACCGCTTCCGGTACTACGTGAAGGACCAGCCGGTCATCAGCGACGCCGAGTTCGACAAACTGCTGCGGTCGCTCGAGGCGCTGGAGGAGGAGTATCCGGAGCTGCGCACGCCCGACTCGCCGACCCAGAAGGTCGCGGGGGCGTACGAGACGGAGCTCGCCAAGGTCGACCACCGCGAGCGGATGCTCTCGCTCGACAACGCCTTCGACGAGGCTGAGCTGGCTGCCTGGGCGGACCGCATCGCCAAAGAGGTCGGGACGTCGGAGTACCACTTCCTGTGCGAGCTGAAGGTCGACGGCCTCGCGGTCAATCTGACCTACGAGAAGGGCCGTCTGACCCGGGCCGCGACCCGTGGCGACGGCCGCACCGGCGAGGACATCACCCCGAACGTGCGGACGATCGCGGACATTCCGGACCGGCTGAGCGGTGACCGTGTCCCGGATCTCGTCGAGATCCGCGGCGAGGTCTACTTCCCGATGGAGGCCTTCGAGGAGCTCAACGCACGCCGGGTGGCGTCCGGCGAGCAGCCGTATGCCAACCCCCGTAACTCCGCCTCGGGTTCGCTGCGGCAGAAGGACCCCCGGGTCACGGCGACCCTTCCGCTGCACATGGTGGTGCACGGCATCGGCGCGCGCGACGGCCTGGTGATCGACCGGCTCTCGCAGGCGTACGAGCTGCTCCGCGAATGGGGCCTGCCGACCGCCCGGCACAACAAGGTGGTGAAGTCGCTCGACGAGGTCCGCGAGTTCATCGCGTACTTCGGTGAGAATCGCCACTCCGTGGAGCACGAGATCGACGGCGTCGTCGTCAAGCTCGACGAGATCCCGCTCCAGGGCCGCCTCGGCTCGACCTCGCGGGCGCCCCGCTGGGCCATCGCGTGGAAGTACGCGCCGGAGGAGGTCAACACCAAGCTGGTCAACATCCGGGTGGGCGTGGGCCGCACGGGCCGTGTCACTCCCTACGCGCAGGTGGAGCCGGTCACGGTCGCGGGCTCCGAGGTCGAGTTCGCCACGCTGCACAACCAGGACGTGGTGAAGGCCAAGGGCGTCCTCATCGGCGACACGGTGGTGCTCCGCAAGGCCGGCGACGTCATCCCGGAGATCCTCGGGCCGGTCGTCGATCTGCGGGACGGCAGCGAGCAGGAGTTCGTGATGCCGGCCGATTGCCCCGAGTGCGGCACGGCGCTGCGGCCCATGAAGGAGGGCGACATCGACCTCCGCTGCCCCAACGCCCGCACCTGCCCGGCCCAGTTGCGTGAGCGCCTCTTCTATCTCGCGGGCCGCAAGTGCCTGGACATCGAGGCGTTCGGCTATGTGGCGGCCGCGGCGCTGACCAAGCCGCTGGAGCCCGCCGACCCGCCGCTGGTGGACGAGGGTGATCTGTTCGATCTGACCGTCGGCCAGCTGCTGCCCATCAAGGCGTATGTGCTCGACCAGGACAGCGGACTGCCCAAGCGTGACCCCAAGACCGGCGAGGAGAAGATCGTCACGGTCTTCGCCAACCAGCAGGGCGAGCCGAAGAAGAACACCCTGACGATGCTGGAGAACGTCGCGGCGGCCAAGGAGCGCCCGCTCGCCCGCATCATCACCGGTCTCTCCATCCGCCATGTCGGACCGGTGGCGGCCGAGGCCCTCGCCCGCGAATTCCGGTCCATCGAACGGATCGAACAGGCCACCGAGGAGGAGCTGGCAGCCGTCGAGGGCGTCGGGCCGACCATCGCGGCCTCGCTCAAGCAGTGGTTCGAGGAGGACTGGCACCGGGAGATCCTGCGCAAGTGGCGGGCTGCGGGCGTCCGGATGGAGGAGGAGGGCGCCGGTGAGGACGAAGGGCCGCGACCGCTGGAAGGCCTCACCGTCGTTGTCACCGGAACGCTGCAGAACCACACGAGGGATGGCGCAAAAGAAGCGCTACAGAGCCTCGGCGCGAAAGTGACGGGTTCCGTTTCGAAGAAGACCGGATTCGTGGTGGTGGGTGACAACCCCGGTTCGAAGTACGACAAGGCCATGCAGCTGAAGGTGCCTGTACTGGACGAGGAAGGCTTCGCTGTCCTGCTTGAACAGGGCCCGGACGCCGCTCGCGACGCCGCGGTTCCGGTCACGGAATAGCACGAATGCGCGAGCTGAACTCCCTACGAGGGTCACCCGTTTGGCGCATACCAGATGGATAAGGGTGGCTGGGTCGCATTCGGGCAAGAGCTGTAGAGCGCTGCCCGTCAGAGCCATCTGCGGCCTACTGTTGAGGTGTGCGCCTGTCGTGCCTGCCTGCGTGGTGAGGTTCCAGCCGTGTTGGCATGACAGCAGAGGCCACCGCGTGGCATCGGCACCGCCGGCTGTGAGAGGGACGGAATGAAACCGACCGAGAGTGCCGCCCCGGTCTCACGGCCCCGTGGCATCGCGAGGTTCGCGTTCGTCGCGGGCGTCGCCTCGACGCTGCCCTTCGTCGTGACGGGACTCGCCGCCCTCGTGCTGGCGACCGGTCTGTTCATGGCCCTACGGGACGGAGACGCGCTGTTCCCCGGCGGCACCGAGGGCTGGTCCCTCGCCGTGCTCACCGGCATCATCGTCGGCCATCTGGTCGCGCTCGGCCGCGACCGCTGGTGGGGCGGCACCGGCTCCGGTGCCGCCCTCACCGTCGCCGTACTGCTGCTGTACGGCTGGGTGCCCGCAGGCCTGGTCAGCCTGGCCGTCGTGGTGCTCGTCGGCACCGCCCGCCGGCACCGCTGGAGGCAGGGCGTTCTGCACGGCGCGGCCGACATCCTGGGCATCGGTGCCGCCGCGCTGGTCCTCTTCGTGTTCGGCGAGGCGCCGACGGTCGAACAGCCGTGGCAGCCCCTGGAATGGGGGTTCGACGCCGTCCCCGAGGTGGTGCTCGCGGCAGCGGCGTATCTCGGTGTGACCCGTGTGCTGCTCTGGTACGCGCTGGCACTGCAGGGCGGCGGACTGCCCACCGTCGCCCGTACGGCCCTGCTGCGTCAGGGGCTTGTCGCGGTCGCACTGTTCGGCATCGCCCCGCTGATCTGCGTGGTCGCGACCGCCCTGCCGATCCTGCTGCCGCTGTTCGCGGTGCCGCTGATCGCCCTCGACTCCACGCTGTGGATCGCCCGCGCCCGGGCCGAGGAGCAGCTGCGCGACCCGCTCACCGGACTGCCCAACCGTCAGTGGCTGCTGGAGCGCACCTGGGCGGCGCTGGAGGAGGCCGAGGGTGTCGGTGCCCGGTCCGCTCTCGTTCTGATCGACCTCGACCGTTTCCGTTCGGTCAATGACACCCTCGGACATCTCGCGGGTGACCGGCTGCTCCTCCAGATAGCCGAACGGCTCAAGCTGGCGCTGCCGCGGGGCGCGGAGGCCACGCGGCTCGGCGGCGACGAGTTCGCCGTGCTCCTGCCGAGGGCCGACTCCACCACCAGCGCCCAGCGCGTGGCCCGCCATCTCGTCGCCGAGCTCTCCTCGCCCCTCGACCTCGACGGACTGACACTCGTCCTGGAGGCGAGCGCCGGTCTCGCTGTCTTCCCCGACCACGCTCTGGACGCCGAAGGGCTGCTCAGGCGCGCCGATGTGGCGATGTACCAGGCCAAGCGCGATCGCACGGGTGTCGAGGTGTACGAATCCAAACGCGATTCGAACACACCGGACAGGCTCGGACTGCTCGGCGATCTGCGCCGGGCGCTGGACGCGGGCGATGTGGAGCTGCATTACCAGCCCAAGGTCGGCTTCGACGGTCATGTCGCGGGTCTTGAGGCGCTGGTGCGCTGGGTGCACCCGGAGCGCGGCCGGGTCCCTCCCGACGAGTTCATCGCCATCGCCGAGTCCTCCGGGCTGATGCCCCATCTGACGGAGTACGTCCTGGAGATGGCCCTCGGCCAGGTCGCCAAATGGCGCGCCCAGGGCCTCTTCGTACCGGTCGCGGTCAACGTGTCGCCGCGTGACGTCCACACTCCGGGCTTCGCGGGCGCGGTCGCGGCCCGGCTCGCCCGGCACGGCGTCCCGGCCGGGGCGCTGCAGCTGGAGATAACGGAGCACGTGCTGCTGGAGGATCCGCAGCGCGCCGCCGACACGCTCGCCGGGCTGACCGCTCACGGCGTGAAAATGTCACTGGACGACTTCGGTACGGGGTACTCGTCGCTCGTCCATCTGCGCCGGCTGCCCGTCAGCGAGCTGAAGATCGACCGGTCGTTCGTGGCCCGGCTGGCGGTCGACAACGAGGACGCCGAGATCGTCCGCTGCACCGTCGACCTCGCCCACTCGCTCGGGCTACTCGTGGTCGCGGAGGGTGTCGAGGACGACGAGACCTGGGAGCGGCTGCGTGACCTTGGCTGCGACGCGGTCCAGGGCTGGCTCGTCGCCGCGGCGATGCCCCCACAGGAGACCACGGCCTGGCTGAGGGCCCGCGGCGAGCACGGCTGGCGCCGCCCCGCCGCGGAGCTCCCCGCCGGCTCCACCGTGGAAGCCGACAGCCCGTCCGGCCAGGTCGTGCAGTGACCGGGGAGTCCCGGTGGACCGGGAGGTCCCGGTAGGCCGGGGAGTCCCGGGTGCACCAGGAGGCCCGGTAGGCCAGGGAGTCCCGGTGTACCGGGAGGTCCCGGTGGGGACGGCGGTCAGCCGGCGTGCACCGTTCCCGCGTAGCGCTGCCTGAAACGGGTTCCGCTCGCCGCCGTCACCTCCAGGTCGTAGCGTCCGTCGCGTACCTGCAAGCTCACCGAGGACCGGTCACCCGGCCCCACCCACACCGTACGGGCCGCCTTCGGATCGCCGTCCGGAGTGACGGTGAAGGAGACCTGCGTGGCGCCCTGATTGGTGAACCGCAGCTCCAGCGTGGCCCGTTCGGGACGGCGGCCGTGCAGCGAAGCCGTCACCGACGGCACGGGGGCGCCCGCCTCGCGCCCCTTGCGTACGACCGTGCCGGAGAAGCGGCGTACGAAGCCGTCCGCGCCCATCACGGTGAAGTCGTACCGGCCATCGGTCTGAGAGGTGTCCCAGGTGTACGTCTTCGAGGCGCCCGGGGCGACGGTGAACGGCGTGCCCGTGAACGGCTTGATCGCATTCGGCAGCACGGTGAAGTGGAATGTCTCCGTGCCGTGGTTGGCGAGGGTGCAGACGACTTTTCCGGTCTCCCGGTCCACTGTCACGTCGGCCCAAGGACGGTACGGCAGCGCGCGGTGCGGCCGGGCGCCGGGCTCCTGCGTGGGCATCGACTGCCCGCCGCTCGGCGGCAGCTTCACCGCGGGAAGGGCGTTGCCCGCGTCCGCCTTCGCCATGAGTTCGGCCGTGTCCGGCAGCCACGGAATCGAGTAGTCCGGCGAGCTGAAGTCGAAGCACGTCGTCAGGTCGCCGCAGACGGCCCGGCGCCAGTCCGAGATGTTGGGCTCCCGCACACCGGTCACGACCTCCAGGAACCGCACCACCGAGGTGTGGTCGAAGACCTGGGAATTGACGTAACCGCCGCGCGACCAGGGGGAGACCGCCCACAGCGGGACCCGGTTGCCGAGCCCGATCGGCCGGCCCTCCGCGAACTCCTCCGGAGTGCCCGGCTCCGGGACCGGCGGCAGGACGTGGTCGAAGTAACCGTCGTTCTCGTCGTACATCAGCAGGAAGACGGTGTGCTTCCACACGTCCGGGTTGGAGAACAGCGACTGCAGCGCGGTGTTGACCCAGTGGGCGCCGTAGTTCGGTCCCGCCTCAGGGTGCTCGCAGAACAGGTACGGCGCCACCAGCCAGGAGACCGTCGGCAGCGTGCCGTCCTTGCAGTGCTCGTCGAAGGCGGTCAGATCGAACTTGGTCATCGCGTTGATGTAACGCGGGTCGTCCTTCGGGAACTTGTGGAACTGGCCGAAGTACGAGAGCCCGTTGTCGTCGTAGTCGCCGTACCGCTCGTCCTTCGACGGGTTGTGGTAGACGCGCCAGCTGACCCCGGCGTCCTCGAGCCGTTCGGCGTACGTCGTCCAGTCCGCGACCGGGTTGTCGGTGACCGGAGTGTTGTCGGTCCACGGGCCGGTCGTGCCGTCCTTGCCGGGGCCGCAGCTGCCCGACCACAGATACAGCCGGTTGGGGTCGGTCGGGCCCGCCTGAGAACAGAAGTACGCGTCGCAGATGGTGAACTCGTCGGCGAGGGCGAACTGATACGGGATGTCGTCGCGGGTGAAGTAGCCCATGGTGCGCTCGCCCTTGGAGGCGACCCACTTGTTCATCGCGCCGCCGTTGATGGCGGTGTGGCCCGTGCCCCAGTCGTGCGGGAGGCCGGACGCGTTCTGGGCGTTGTACTTCGTCGTGTCCATGCGGTACGGCAGCATGAAGCCGTCGGAGCGGCCGGCGGCGGGCTGCCTGAAGACGGAGTCGCCGTTCGGGAAGGTCAGTGCCTGCCGGTCGTCGAAGCCCCGGACACCGTTCAGGGTGCCGAAGTAGTGGTCGAAGCTGCGGTTCTCCTGCATCAGGATCACCACGTGCTTCACGTCCTTGACGGACCCGCGGGGTCTGGCGGCGGCCGAGGCGTCCGCCTCGGGAAGACCGACGGCGGCAGCGGCGGCGGTCGCGGCGGACGCGCCGACGAAGGCGCGGCGGCTCAGCGGAGTCATGGCGTGGGAGCCCTTCGGTTCAGCGTTCAGCGTTCAGGCGTGTGGCGGCGGCGGTGGTAGCTCGCCGGAGCGGTCCGGCGGGATCGGACCGGTGGAACGGCCCGGAGGGAGTCGTTCAGCGGAGCGAGAAGGCGACGGTCGGGGCTGCGTGGTCGGAAGGCCAGCCGTTGCCTGCGGCGTCCGGGACCGGCACGGGCCAGCCGGTGCAGAGCGTGTACGCGCCCTCGACCCGCAGCGGCCCGGCGTACTGGACCTGGTCGATCCGGTCCTGCGGCTCGCCGGGGCGCACAGGCGACCACGTGACGCCCGGCTCGCGCGAGACGTTCGGGTGCTCGTCCCGGAAGGCGTCGTTCAGCCCGGCCTTGGCGAGAGCCGCGGTGACCGGCCAGCGGACCGCGCCCCGGCCCTTGCGGTCGAGGTGCGAGGGGGAGGCGAGCCCGGCCGCGAGAACCACCGGCGTCGTACGGGACGCCGCGAGGTCGGACTTCATCGCGGCGAGCAGCATGCCCGCCTGCTGGTAGCGGACGGTCTTCAGCTCGGCGGCCTCGACCTCGGCAGGGGTACGGCCCTCCTTGAGGGCGTACGGCCCGTACGCGGCCTCGTCGAGCTGCGCCGCCCACAGCCGTACGCCGCGGCCGCCCGGCAACCGGAGGGTTGCCGCCAGCGCCGGCAGGTCCGCCAGCGGCGCCGAGGGGGCGGCGAGCGGGAAGCGGCTGATCAGCCCGACCCCGGCCGGGATGTCGTGGGCGTGCCACCCCAGCGCGTCGGCGAGCGGCCCGGCAGCGGTGCCGCCGGTCTCATGGAGGGCCACGGCGTCGAGTCCCTGGGCGAGGATCAGCCGCAGCAGCTTCTCGTGGCTGTCGCCGGTGTTCTTTCCCGCCTCCCAGAGGTTCAGCGAGGCGACCGTCAGCCGGGCGCGTGCCGAGGCCGCCCGGACCGGGACCTGCACGGTCACGGTGTCGGTCCCGCCCGCGCTGTCCCTCACGGCGACGGTGATCCGCGCCGGGTGTCCTGCGGGCCCGGCGGGAGCGGTGCCGCTGACCGTGCCGTCGGAGGAGACGCCCAGCCAGGAATCCCCGGACAGCCGCCGGAAGGCGGGGGTGCCGGAGGCGTTGCCCTGCGGACGGATCCACAGCGGACCGAGCGCGAGGGAGACCCGGGAGCCGGGTGCGGCATCGCCGGTCGTGAGCGAGTCGACGACACAGTGCGGGGGCGTCACGGGGGGCCTGACCGCGACGGTGAAGGGATCGGTCCTGGCGAGGATGCCGTACCCGTCCTTGGCGAGCAGATAGGCCGTGTACGTGCCCTCGCCGAGGCCGGTGGTGTCGAGGGTGATGTCGCCGGACGCCTCGGTGACGTACGACCAGACCAGAGAGGAGCCGACGCCCGGCTTGCGGTCGCCGTCGTAGATCCCGATCCAGTTCTTGGCGTGGGGCGCGTCGGTGGTCCAGCGGAAGGTCAGCCGGTCGCCCTCGCGCGGGCTCGTGGGCGAGATCAACGACAGGGCGTTGCCGGATGCGGCGGCGGTTATGAGTGGGGACACCGGACTGAAGGTCCTCTCCGCCCGGGAGGCGGACCCCCGGCGCCAGAAGTTGTTCGGACAACTTGAGCCAGTGAG
>NZ_JBSGZO010000083.1:17352-24448 GCF_053611045.1 Streptomyces sp. NPDC054841
TTTGAAATGAACGGGACATGACCAGTAGCGGGAGAACGTCGGAACGCGGCTGTGCGGCGGGCGGGCGGCGGCCCGAGAGGGCGTGCGCCGGTGCGGCGGGGAAAGGGTTTCGCGGGCACTGGCGGC
Organism: Streptomyces sp. NPDC054841; assembly: GCF_053611045.1. NCBI lineage: Bacteria > Bacillati > Actinomycetota > Actinomycetes > Kitasatosporales > Streptomycetaceae > Streptomyces > Streptomyces sp. NPDC054841. Next base: position 17,479 of record NZ_JBSGZO010000083.1, read on the forward strand.
TGGCCCATAGGATTGGGCCAAAACCATCACACTCACCCCTGAGGATCGCTGCATGCCTGGCATCACGCGCGAGGAGGTCGCTCACCTCGCCCGGCTGGCACGTCTGGAGCTGAAGGACGAAGAGCTCGACCACTTCGCCGGACAGCTCGACGACATCATCGGCGCGGTCGCCCGCGTCTCCGAGGTCGCCGACCAAGACGTACCGCCGACCTCCCACCCGCTGCCGCTGACCAATGTCATGCGCGCGGACGAGGTCCGTCCGTCGCTCACCCCCGAGCAGGCGCTCTCCGGCGCCCCTGCACAGGAGCAGCAGCGTTTCAAGGTGCCGCAGATCCTGGGGGAGGACTAAACAGTCATGACGGACAGCACCATCATCAAGCTCACCGCGGCCGAGATCGCCGCGAAGATCGCCGCCGGCGAGCTCACGGCCGTCGAGGTCACCGAGGCGCACCTCGCCCGCATCGAGGCCGTGGACGAGAAGGTCAACGCCTTCCTGCACATCGACCGTGAGGGCGCTCTCGCGCAGGCCCGCGCAGTCGACGCCAAGCGCGAGCGCGGCGAGGAGCTGGGCCCGCTGGCCGGCGTCCCGCTCGCGCTGAAGGACATCTTCACCACCGAGGGCATCCCGACCACGGTCGGTTCGAAGATCCTCGAGGGCTGGATCCCGCCGTACGACGCCACGCTCACCAAGCGTCTCAAGGCCGCCGACGTCGTGATCCTCGGCAAGACCAACATGGACGAGTTCGCCATGGGGTCCTCGACCGAGAACAGCGCGTACGGTCCGACCGGCAACCCCTGGGACCTGACCCGGATCCCCGGCGGCTCCGGCGGTGGCTCGTCCGCCGCCCTCGCCTCGTACCAGGCCCCGCTCGCCATCGGCACGGACACCGGCGGTTCGATCCGTCAGCCCGCCGCCGTCACCGGCACCGTCGGCGTCAAGCCGACCTACGGCGGTGTCTCCCGCTTCGGCATGGTCGCCTTCTCCTCGTCCCTCGACCAGGGCGGCCCGTGCGCCCGTACGGTCCTGGACGCGGCGCTGCTGCACGAGGTCATCGCCGGGCACGACCCGCTGGACTCGACCTCGATCGACGCGCCGGTCCCGCCGGTCGTGGAGGCGGCCCGCAACGGCAGCGTCAGCGGCATGCGTGTCGGCGTGGTCAAGCAGTTCCGCGGCGAGGGCTACCAGGCCGGCGTCGTCCAGCGCTTCGACGAGTCCGTCGAGCTGCTGCGCGAGCTGGGCGCCGAGATCGTCGAGCTGGACTGCCCGTCCTTCGACCTCGCGCTCTCCGCGTACTACCTGATCGCGCCGTCCGAGTGCTCCTCGAACCTCGCGCGCTTCGACGCCATGCGCTACGGCCTGCGCGTCGGGGACGACGGCACCAAGTCCGCCGAGGACGTCACCGCCCTCACCCGTGAGGCCGGCTTCGGCGACGAGGTCAAGCGCCGCATCATGCTCGGTACGTACGCCCTGTCGTCCGGCTACTACGACGCGTACTACGGCAGCGCCCAGAAGGTCCGTACGCTCATCAAGCAGGACTTCGAGAAGGCCTTCGAGCAGGTCGACGTGATCGTCTCCCCGACGACCCCGACCACCGCCTTCCCGATCGGTGAGCGTGCCGACGACCCGATGGCGATGTACCTCGCCGACCTGTGCACCATCCCGACCAACCTGGCCGGCAACGCGGCGATGTCGCTGCCCTGCGGCCTGGCTCCGGAGGACAACCTCCCGGTCGGTCTGCAGATCATCGCCCCCGCCATGAAGGACGACCGCCTCTACAAGGTGGGTGCGGCCGTCGAGGCCGCCTTCGTGGAAAAGTGGGGCCACCCGCTGCTGGAGGAGGCACCGTCACTGTGAGCACGTTGCAGAAGGCCAAGGGCTTCAAGAAGTCCAAGACCGGCACGTACCTGTCCATGGGCACCACCGCCTTCGGTGCGATCAGCGTCGCCAAGCAGGTCAAGAAGGCCCGCATGGAGCACGACACGCTCCGGCTGATCGACGCCGCCGTGTCCGCCGCCGCCATCATCACCGGCCTCGCGCTGCTCTACCGCGAGCTGAAGCGCCTGGGCGACGACGACGTCCTGCTGGGCTGAGAGGGAAGTTTCACCGTGACCGTCACGACTGACCTGGTGTCGTACGAGGACGCTCTCGCGTCGTACGACCCCGTCATGGGCCTTGAGGTCCATGTCGAACTCGGCACCAGGACCAAGATGTTCTGTGGCTGCTCGACCGAGCTGGGCGCCGAGCCCAACTCGCAGACCTGCCCCACCTGCCTCGGCCTGCCCGGCTCGCTGCCGGTGATGAACGCCGTGGGCGTCGAGTCCGCCATCAAGATCGGTCTCGCGCTCAACTGCGAGATCGCCGAGTGGTGCCGTTTCGCCCGGAAGAACTACTTCTATCCGGACATGCCGAAGAACTTCCAGACCTCGCAGTACGACGAGCCGATCGCCTTCAACGGCTATCTGGACGTCCAGCTGGAGGACGGCGAGGTCTTCCGCGTGGAGATCGAGCGCGCCCACATGGAGGAGGACACCGGCAAGTCGACCCACGTCGGCGGTGCCACCGGCCGTATCCACGGCGCGTCCCACTCCCTGCTGGACTACAACCGCGCCGGCATCCCGCTGATCGAGATCGTCACCAAGCCGATCGTCGGCGCCGGTGAGCGCGCTCCCGAGGTCGCGAAGGCGTACGTCGCCGAACTGCGCGAGCTCATCCGCGCTCTCGATGTCTCCGAGGCCCGTATGGAAATGGGCCAGATGCGCTGCGACGTGAACCTCTCGCTGCGGCCGAACGGCACCGAGAAGTTCGGCACCCGCTCCGAGACGAAGAACGTCAACTCGCTGCGTTCCGTCGAGCGTGCGGTGCGCTACGAGGTCATGCGCCATGCCGCGGTGCTCTCCTCGGGCGGCACGATCGTCCAGGAGACCCGTCACTTCCACGAGGAGGACGGTTCGACGACGTCCGGCCGGGTCAAGGAGGAGGCCGAGGACTACCGGTACTTCCCGGAGCCCGACCTCGTTCCCGTCGCCCCGTCCCGTGAGTGGGTCGAGGAGCTCCGCGCGGGGCTCCCCGAGCTGCCGCGCGTGCGCCGCAACCGGCTCCGTGAGGAGTGGGGCATCTCGGAGCACGACATGCAGTCGATCCTCAACGCGGGCGCGGTCGACCTGATCGTCGCCACGATCGAGGCGGGCGCCGACTCCGTCTCCGCCCGTAAGTGGTGGATGGGCGAGCTGTCCCGTAACGCCAACGAGTCGGGCGTCTCCCTCGACGCGCTGGCCATCACCCCGGAGCAGGTCGCCCGGGTGACCGCCCTGGTCGGTGACGGTTCGCTCAACGACAAGCTGGCGCGCCAGGTCATCGAGGGTGTCCTCGCGGGCGAGGGCGACCCGGATGCCGTGGTCGAGAAGCGCGGCCTCAAGGTCGTCTCCGACGAGGGTGCGCTGGGCACCGCTGTCGACGAGGCGATCGCCGGCAACGCGGCCATCGCGGACAAGATCCGCGGCGGCAAGGTCGCGGCGGTCGGCGCGCTGGTCGGCGCGGTCATGAAGGCCACCCGTGGCCAGGCCGACGCTGCCCGTGTCAAGGAGCTGATCCTGGAGAGGCTCGGCGTGACCGAGGGCTGATCCGCAGCTGTACGGACGGAAGGGCGGGACGCCGAGCGCGGTGTCCCGCCCTTCCGCTTGTCCGCTGTTCCGCTCGTCCGGCCTTCAGCTGTGCCTGCCCTTCCGTTGCGCCCAGCTGCCCGGCCGTGGTCATCAGGAGCGCTTCGCCGACAGCCGAAGTGCCGCCGGGAACGCCGGTGTCGTCAGCGCCGCCGCGCACAGCGCCGTCAGCGCCGCTGCGCACAGCGGCGTCGTACGGAAGCTGTCCGGGGAGGGGCGTCAGTACGTCCGTATACCCAGGCCGGGGAGCCACAGCTCGCCGCGGTCGTTCACACCGACGTCCCGGGCCACCAGCTCGTCCGGAGTGACCGCCCCGCGCGCCCGCAGCTCACCGACCGCCAGCCGTGCCGCCGCGGCCGCCGCGCCCTCCTCCGAGTCCGGGAAGGCCGACTGCCACCAGCCCTTGTCGCGGGTCTGCCAGCCACGCTCCCGCATCTGCCGCTCCCGCTCCGGGCCCTGCTCCGCGTCCCGGTCGTCGACCGCCACCCCCAGCCCCTCGCCCGGGCTGTACGAGACGACCAGATCACGCCCCCAGTCCCGGCTGCAACGGATGGTGAAGCCCGCCCAGTCGCCCGGCACCTGCACCGGAAGCTGCTCGGCCCAGGCCGCGAGCATCAGCTCCAGTGCGGTCTCCAGATGGTCCCAGCGGCTCGCGAGCCGGGCGCCGGGACGTGCCACGGGTCGCGCACCCGGCCCGTTCCGGTACAACTGCCAGCTGTACGGCAGGAGATCGAAGTCCTCCGGCTCGTCCACCGACCAGGCGCCGCCCCATTCGAAGCGCCGGCGCTCCTCGTCCTCCAGCTCCTCCGGACGGTGGACCGACAGCCGGGCACCGAAGCGGTCGCCCGACAGCAGCACCAGCCGGCTGTCGTCGCGCCACCGCACACCGGGCCCCCGCGCCGATCCCCCGTACAGCGTCGGCTCGCCGATCCTGGCAACCAGCGCGTCGTACACCTCCCGGAACGCCTCGCGCCGCTCCACCGGCGTCGCCCCCGGCCGGTACGACACGACCTCGACCGGCGGCCGGCCGAAGTGTCCCTCCGGGGCGTCGTGCAGCTGCTGCGCGAGCTCTGCCGCCGCGGCCGGCGTGGTGACTCCGGCGGTCCTGGACGCCCCCGTGGATGCCCCCGTATTGGTCATGGACCCATGGTGGCAGGCGTCACTGACAACGCTGCCATGTCAGGCGCCGCCGACCGGCCGTCCGGTGGCGGGATCTCGCCTGGACTCTCCGGCGGGCCTCTTGGACGTTCATTCCGCAGTCGTCCCCGGGACTCTCCTCCGCCATCTGCTCTCACTAGCTTCCGGGCGGTAACGCGCGACTCAGGAGGATCACTTGACCACGGACATCTCACGTCGACGGCTGTTCGCACTCGGCGGGGGCGCCCTCGGTGCCGCGGCGGCCGGGTCCCTGCTGCCGCCGTCCCTGCAGGAGGCGCTCGCCGCCCAGCCGCCCTCCGGGGGGCTGCACGCGATCAAACACGTGGTGATCCTGATGCAGGAGAACCGTTCCTTTGATCACTACTTCGGCACCCTGCGCGGCGTCCGTGGCTTCGGTGACCGCAACGCCGTCGAACTGCCCTCCGGCAAGCCCGTCTTCGAGCAGCCCGGTCCCCTGGGCACCGTGCTGCCCTTCCCGGTGCGCGGCGCCGCCGAGACGCAGAAGAAGGACCTCCAGTACATCGGCGACCTCGACCACTCCTGGGGCGGCGGAGCCAAGGCCTGGCACGACGGCTGGATGGACGGCTGGGTTTCGGCCAAAACCGCGGCGACCATGGCGTACTACGACCGTCGCGACATCCCGCTGCACTACGAGCTCGCCGACACGTTCACGATCTGCGACGCGTACCACTCGTCGATCCATACGTCGACGAGCCCCAACCGCAACCATCTGTGGAGCGGCTGGACCGGCTTCGAGGCCGACGGCAGCCGTGCGGTGTCGAACGCCGCGTACGCCGAGGACCGCCACCCCGGATACCCGTGGCCCACCTACGCCGAGCGGCTGGAGAAGGCGGGCCGCAGCTGGAAGACGTACCAGGAGTGGGAGAACTTCACCGACAACAACCTCGAGTTCTTCACCACCTTCAAGAAGATCGCCCGGAAGGCCCTCGCCAAGGCCGGCGACTTCACCTTCATGGAGGCCTTCTACGCGAAGGTCCGCGACACCTCCGACACCGCCGAAAGGGCCCGGCTGCTGGCCGCGCTGGAGGAGGGAGTGGCCACGCTCACCAAGGAGGAGCGCTCGCTCTTCGAGCGTGGGCTGCGGCGCGGTGAGACCGGCAGCCTCGCCGACCAGTTCCGCGCGGACGTGGCGGCCGGCGCGCTCCCCGAAGTGTCGTACCTGGTGCCGTCCGCGGTCGACTCCGAGCACCCGGGCTCCTCCTCGCCGATCGCCTCCGCCACCCTCGTCTACAAGGTGCTGGACGCCCTCGGCTCGCACCCCGACGTCTGGCGGCACACCGTCGTCCTGATCAACTACGACGAGAACGACGGCTTCTTCGACCATGTGCCGCCGCCGGTGCCGCCCGCCGACAACACCGAGGAGCGCTGGCAGGGCAAGCCCACGGGCCTCGGCATCCGCGTTCCGCTGCTCGTGATCTCGCCGTGGACCGTCGGCGGCTACGTCTGCTCCGAGGTCTTCGACCACAGCTCGGTGGTCCGGTTCCTGGAGAAGTGGACGGGTATCGAGGAGCCCAACATCACCGCCTGGCGGCGCGCTGTCACCGGCGATCTGACCTCCGCCTTCGACTTCCGGCGCGGCCGGCCGCAGCCCGAGGTCGAGCAGCCCGGCGCGATCCCGCCGTTCACGGGCCGCTGGCGGCCGCAGCCGCCGCTGGTGCAGCACATGCCCGTGCAGGAGCCGGGCACGCGGCCCGCGCGCCCGCTGCCGTACCAGCCGGACGCCTCCGCGAAGCTCGGCGACGGCGCGCTGACAGTCGCCCTCAGGAACACGGGGCGCGCGAGCGCACACTTCGCGCTCTACCCGTACGCCGGTGAGTTCCCTGTCCCGCAGCACAAGGACGTAAGGGGCACGGCGCAATGGAGCGTGCCCCTTACCGGGGACGCCTACCGGTTCACGATCACCGGGCCGAACGGCTTCCGGCGCGAGTTCGCCGGCCCGGTCAGGGGCGGCGCCGAGGTCGTCTCGCGCATCGACCACCACGACCGCGATCTGCTTCTCACGCTCCGCAACAACGGCGACCGGGCCGTCACCTTCACCGTCCGCCCCCTCGGGTACGTCGACGAGGAGGACCTCCGCGACTGGACCCGGGAGGTCACGGTGAAGCCCGGCCGCAGCCGCACCGTCGTCCAC